>CAZSUR010000095.1:0-5589 GCA_964610075.1 uncultured Lachnospiraceae bacterium | reverse complement strand
TGGGGGTGGTGCTCGGTCGTCGCCTCGGCATATCTGCTTTTCTGGGCAGGACCCTTTACTCCGTTCTTCCCCTTGTGCATCGGAATAACGCTGTCGCTGAAGAAGCTGCGTGAGATAAAGCTCCGCCGAGCCGCGCAGACAGAGGAATCCGCGAGCCGTGAGGCGGCAGATTCCGCGACCCATGAAGCGATTGATACACCCGATAACAACGAAAAGTACGAAAATAGCGAAAAATGAACGTATATATCACCGATGCGCTGCAGCGCATCGCCTCAGAGCTATCGTGTAAGCTCTCCCCCGAGCGCATAGACGAGCTCTGGGGCGAGCTTGAAATGATGAAGCTTGAGATAGAGCAGCATATATCGAATATGCCGAGTTCTCACTCTCACGCCACCGTGCGAGACGCAGCCGAGCAAGCCGTCGAAAAGCTGTCGCAGGCGCTCGAGCTCGCCTTCGAGCTGCCGCAGGACGCATCACTTGCAGAAGAAATGATCATACTCTTGGAGGATATCGAATATTGACACCGCGAGCTTGAGCCTTGCAAAAAGATCGCGTGACGGCATATCACAGCACCACTACCCTCCCCGCACGGACTGCGTCGGGAGGGAGGATGCGCGCAGCTACCGCCAAGCTATATATGACATCTCAAAAGACGCCACGCGGCGTCTTTTTTATTGCAAACAACCGCGAACGTCCAACTCTGCGCAAGCCGTGTACCCATACCGTCCCGTCTCAACGCCAACGCAGCACAAACCGGCGGAGTTCGCTCGCGTCACTTTGACAAAAAACAAAGACAGGGGATTCCCGATAACGGGAATTCCCTGTCAAAATTATGCTTATTTCTTATTACGCTCCACTTGACTTACGCTCTGCGGGAGGCAACAAATCTTGTGAAGATAGTAGCGACCTGCGCTCTCGTTGCGCTCTTTGTAGGAGCGAAGGTTGTCGGCGTCATGCCGTCTATAAGTCCTGCCTTCTGGCAAGCCTTAACAGCCGCGCGCGCCCACGCGCCGATAGCGTTTTCATCGTCAAATTTAACCTCGGGCACGTCGTCCTTCAGTCTGATTCCGAACTTATTTGCATAACGTACGAACAGAACGCACATCTGCTCGCGAGTTATATTTCCGTCGGGGCCGAAGGTCGTTGCCGTCATTCCGTTTACAAGATCGTTCTCATAAGCCCACATTACCGCTTTGTAGAACCACTGATCCTCTGTGATATCGGAGAAGGGGTTTTCGACGGTAGGGGTATATTCGGGGAAGTAAACGCCCTTAAGTCTCGCAAGAACGGTTACAAACATCGCTCTCGACATATCAACATCGGGTGCAAAGGTCGTATCGGTCACTCCTCCGAACAAGCCCTCGGAAACAACCGTGCTTATAGCGTTTATGTACCAGCCCTCGGGATTGATATCGGTGAATTCTTCAATTTCCAAGCACTCAAGATACATATTAAGCGCTTCCGCATCGCTTACCTGGTAGTTGTACACTCTCGCATCTGCAAGATATGCAACGCCGTCCTGATCGGCAAACTGCATTACCTGCTCGAGAGCATCGCCTACCATATACATATACTTCTTCGAGAAGATCTTCTTACCGTTGACGTAGAGACTCGACTTCGCATTGCCCGACTGCGAGGCTACTATGTGCAGCCACTCGTCTGCCGGGAACAGCGTCGCGGCATCGGTATCCTTGTACTGGATGTCGGCGCCTCCACACATTCCGAACCACACCTGTGTCTTTTCCGGATATGTGTAATCCGACGTTGTTATACGGTATAGATTGTGATTGTTATACGGATTACGGAAGAAGATAAACCGCGTGCCGTCGACGTCCTTTTTCAGCTTGATATACATCTCGACGGTCGAGCCCTCTTCTGTTTCCATACCGTTTAGGCGATTTGTTATTATCTGATAATTGTAAAGTGTCGCCCTGCCGTCAACCATCGCAACACTTCCGGTAGTAGCCGACTCGCGGAGGGTAACACCGCCTCTGACCTCGTTATATATCGATCCGTCATAGCTAAAGCCAAGATCGAACACCTTGCTGTGAGGTGTAGCGTCGATCGGCTCAACAGAAGCCGCAGGCTTTTCATCGGGAGTAACCGGTGCATATCCCGCAGGATCGTTCACAGCATCAAGGATAACGAATTTTCCGTCACCGGGATCTACGTCCATTACCAGCTTTGAGGCCTTACCCATCTGCTCAAGTCCGCCGGCACCCCATATCTGATACTCGGTAGACTCGTCAAGATTCAAGGTGATCTTGTTTATAACGTCTTTTTCACCGGTAAGTGTGTACTCCGGATTTACAACGTACAGACCAGTCTGCTTTGTAGTCGGGTTAGTCATGCAGCCTACGAGAGCCGCAGTGTCCGTTGACACAGACTTAAGCTCCTTGTAGCTGTCCAATACTACTCCGGTAGATACCTTATTTACGGAATCCTTTATCTTCTTCTTGTTGACAACGATAAGTCCTTCGTTTTCATAATCAAGGAAGAGGCCCTTCGTTCCCGCAAGCTTTTCGTCAACCTTCTTTACGACGTCATATTCAGGGGTAAGATTTCCATCTCTGTCTATCAAAGCAACATAGCTGTTAGAGGTATCGCAGGTGATATAATACAGAGTGCGCTTTACTCCCATAGCAAAGGTTATATTCATAAGATAACCGAGCTCGGATACGTTCGGAGCACGCATAATTCCGTTTGTCCAGCTGCTGCACTGTATGAACGACCACAGATCGGTATCGTACTCGTCTGCAGCCTGCTTGTTTACAACAATAGCCTCAATGTATCCGCTTACATTTTAGGTTTTTTTGTTTCATTACGTATAAAAGTCAAAGCCGAGGTAATCCATATTGGCTTTCTTCAAAAGTCTGCGTACCTCGTTCTTATATGCCTGATATCCCTGCTGCTCATAGATGCTATACGAGTGCATCGGAGCAAGGTTAAGTCCCCACTCCAAGTCAATGTCCTGAACCATATTGTCTCTAAGACCGTTGAGCGATTCTGCCGCAAGGTCGAACAGCTCTGTTACCGGCTCGTCCCACAGATATACACCCTTTACGTTGGGACGGTCAGCGTACAGATTAAGCTTCTGAAGCATCTCGGCCTGAGAGAAATATACCGGGCCGTAAAGGTCGAGATATATGTCCATATCGGTTGCCTCAGCCGCCTTGAGCGTGCTGTCCATGTAGGCTTCGTTGTATACCTCGCCCATTGTTACCATGAAGTTGATTCCGGCATCCTTGAGCAGTCCAAACTGGCGCTCCGTATCGCTTGAATCAAGCGGAGTGGACCAGCCTCCGATAGGCATCTCGTGTCCGCTGACAACAGCTTCAACGGCTTCGCGCTGCTCTTTTGTAGCGGTGTAATCGCCGTCCTTCTCGGCAGAAGCTACAGTGGGAAGCACTGCCACCACCGACGACGCGATCATGAGCACCGCAAGCAAAAAGGATAAAGATCTACGTGTTTTTCTCATACGCGTATTTCCTTTCAAATTTGTAAAAAGGTTATTTTTAAGGGGGAATTTCGGTTTATGGAAATCCCCCTGCAAGAATGATTATTCCTTATTCTGTCTAAGCGACATTACGCCAGCTTATCAAGAAGTCTTGTAAATATTGTAGCAACCTGTGCTCTTGTAGCGCCGGTTGTAGGAACGAAGGTCGTAGGTGTCATTCCGTCTACAAGTCCTGCCTTCTGGCAAGTCTTAACAGCGTCGATTGCCCACGAGCCGATAGCGCTCTCATCAGCGAAGGTAACCCCAGGCTTGGTTGCAGTAAGTTCGATATCATATGCTTCTGCGAAACGTACGAACAGAACGCACATCTGCTCACGAGTGATCTTTCCGTCGGGATCGAAGGTCGTAGGTGTCATTCCGTCTACAAGTTCGTTTTCATAAGCCCACATTACCGCATTGTAGAACCACTGATCCGCTGTGAGATCGGTGAAGGGCTTTACGGTGGTAGGTACATACGTGGTAAGATCAACATTGTTGAGTCTTGCAAGAACGGTTACGAACATTGCTCTCGACATTGCAACGTCGGGCGCAAAGGTCGTATCGGTAACACCGGCGAACAGACCTTTGTTTATAACCGTTCTTATCGCGGTTGCGTACCAGCCATCCTTGTTAACGTCTGTGAAGTCGTCGAGAACATCGCCCTCAAGCTCGTTGAGGTAGTTGTTGTACATAAGTGCTGCGCCCTCGTCGCTGATAGCACCTGCATACAGTCTGATATCGTTGAACTTTATGATATTATCTTCGTCATCTCTCTTGACACCGAACCAAAGCTGGTTCTCAGTCTCGATAGAGGTGTCGTAATCATACTCGTCGGACATAACCATTGTTCCGTTAACGAATACTGCCTGATGTCCATCCTCCTGAGTTGCAACGATGTGCAGCCACTGGTTTACGGGGATAACGGAGGTTTCCTCCATAAGGTCGTTTCCGGTATTCATACCGAAGAACGCATAGTCAAGCTTAAGGAGATTGAGGTTACTTCTTACGTCGATCATAAGCTGGAACTTATCCGTATTCTTGTTGTCGCCGTACTCGAGCTTAACATAGGTTTCTAAGGTAAAACCGTCCTTCCATGTTGTGAAAGGAATTACGGAAAGACCGATCTGGTTTGCGACAGAATCGCCTGTGTCGATCTGGAAATACTCTATGTCATTATCCTTGTCATATCCGGGAGTTCCGTACCACTTGTGCAGGGTAATTCCGCCGGATACCTGGTTATAAAGAGCGTTATCCGGATTGGAAACGTCCTTTATAGTCGAACCTACAGCTGTTCCGTAAGTCTTTTTGAAGTTGAGTCCAAGGTCGAATACCTTCTTTGAGTTGAGACTTGCAACGTCATCCGCAGCTGCAGCAGAAGCTGTCATGGGAAGGCAAGCAAGTACAAATGTTACCGCCATTATTACGGCAAGGACAAAAGAAAGTCTGTTTTTCATTTTTGTCATAATAATTTCCTCCATTGAGTCGTTTTGGTTTGTTGAGATACAATATAATCATCCAACGTTTTTTTCTTAAATATTGTGCGAAGTCCAATTAGTTTCATACCCAACTCGTTACACCCACATTATATATATTTGAATTGCCAATGTCAATGGGTTTTGATAACTTTGCGTTGATTTTTTTGCAACAAAATTATTTGTATTTTTTGTTTATATTTTACGAAATTCATTATATATATATATATATAATGATTGAAGAATTTTCGTTTTTCAACCTTGTTTTTTACGTGATCGCTAATATCTTCACCGCGCAAGACGGTGTCGTTGCGCGCCTGCGATATGGGCACGCAACGCGCTTCAAAGCACTCAAAGCATCATCAAACGCATAGATCAAGGCAAAACCTTCGAGTAGAGCAGTGCTTCCGGCTTCGCGCGCGGGATCGGAACGTATTTCGGCAAAAAAAGCTTTTAACCTTAGGTAAAACGCAAAAAATCGTCCAAGTCCGAGCTGTCTTCGGGTTTGGACGATGGTGCGAGTAGCGACATGGAGCTTACAGCAGCCGATCCCAAGCAAAATTCAAATTGCAAAGGATGAGCATCGGCATGAGCGCTCCGGCTTATAAAAAAAGGTCGAAG
>CAZSUR010000094.1:0-5653 GCA_964610075.1 uncultured Lachnospiraceae bacterium | reverse complement strand
GATGGTCGCATACTCACCTCAGGCGGACGTGTGCTTGGCGTTACAGCCACGGCGGATACTCTCGGCGAGGCGATAGACAAGGCTTACTCGGCGGTGGATGGTATCAGCTTCACCGATATATTCTTCCGCCATGATATAGGCGCACGCGCAATGAAAGCCATGGCATCGGACGAAAAGCCGCAGACTCGGTCAATGGTAATGCCGAAAGAATCTCTTTGAAAGGAAAGCAGACAGATGGTATTCAGATTATATGCCGAAAAAAAGGCAGGGCTTGACAACGAAGCCCGTGCGTTACTCGAAGAATTAAACACGTTTGTGCAGATAAGCTCTCTTAAAAAGGTAAGAATACTTAATCGCTACGACGTCGAGCAGATAGACGCCTCCCTTTTCGAGCGTTGCCGCTTCTCCGTTTTTGCGGAGCCTCAGCTTGACAACGTATACGACGAGGTCGACTTCTCGGATGCGGATCATGTTTTCGGAGTAGAATATCTCCCCGGTCAGTTCGATCAGCGCGCCGACTCCGCCGCGCAGTGCGTTCAGCTCATATCAAAGGGCGAGCGTCCGGACGTCCGCACGGCAAAGATATATATGCTCTACGGAGATTTAACCGAATCGGACGTTGAGTCAATCAAAAAGCACGTAATAAACCCGGTAGAGGGACGCGAGGCATCGCTTGATCGCGTATCCACCCTCAAGATGAATGTGGACATCCCCACCGAGGTTGCGACTCTCGACGGCTTCTGCAAGCTTGACGAGGCAGGACTTGCCGAGTTCTTAGAGCGCTACTCGCTTGCAATGGATATAGACGACGTTCGCTTCTGCCGCGATTATTTCATCTCGGAAAAGCGCGATCCCACTATAACCGAGATCCGTTTGATAGATACATATTGGAGCGATCATTGCCGTCATACCACCTTCCTTACGACCATCGACAGCGTAAGGTTCGAGGATGACTTTATACAGAAGGAATACGACAACTATATCGCTATGCGCCGCGAGGTAAACCGCACAAAGCCGATAAACCTGATGGATATCGCAACGATAGCGACACGCGTACTCGATGCGAGAGGAATGCTCCCCGAGCTTGACAAATCGGACGAGATCAACGCCTGCACAATAAAGATAGACGTGGACGTTGACGGCGAGACACAGAAGTGGCTTCTGCTCTTCAAGAACGAAACGCACAACCACCCGACCGAGATCGAGCCGTTCGGAGGTGCAGCTACCTGCATCGGCGGCGCGATACGCGATCCGCTCTCCGGACGCTCGTACGTATACGCAGCAATGAGAGTTACCGGTGCTGCCGATCCGCTCGCATCGGTCGAGGACACGATAAAGGGCAAGCTCCCCCAGAGAAAGCTTGTTACTACGGCGGCGGCAGGATACAGCTCGTACGGAAACCAGATCGGTCTTGCAACCGGCTCGGTAGATGAGCTTTACCATCCCGGATACGCCGCAAAGCGCATGGAGATAGGTGCGGTAGTGGGCGCTACCCCGGCGGATCACGTCGTACGCGAGGTGCCGGCTCCGGGAGATGTAGTTATACTCATCGGCGGACGCACCGGACGCGACGGCTGCGGAGGAGCTACCGGCTCGTCGAAATCTCACAATCTGCAATCGCTTGAAACCTGCGGAGCCGAGGTGCAAAAAGGAAACGCACCCGAGGAGCGCAAGCTTCAGAGGCTTTTCCGCCGCGGCGATGCCGCACGCATGATAAAGCGCTGCAACGACTTCGGTGCCGGCGGCGTATCGGTTGCGATAGGCGAGCTTGCAGACGGACTTATAATAGACCTTAACGCCGTTCCGAAAAAGTACGAGGGACTTGATGGAACCGAGCTTGCGATAAGCGAATCGCAGGAGCGCATGGCTGTCGTCGTCGCAAAAGAGGACGTCTCTGCCTTCTGCCGGCTCGCGACCGAGGAAAATCTCGAATCGACGGTAGTCGCAAGCGTAACCGAGGAGCCTCGCATGAAGATGCTCTGGAACGGCAAGGAGATCGTCGATCTCAGCCGCGATTTCCTCAACTCGAACGGCTCGGAAAAGCATATAGATATTGCTGTAAAGAGCGCAAAATACAGCGATACTCACGTGCTCGCAGACACCGACAAAAAGAGCGTGTCCGAGCTCTATTCCGAGCTTGTGTCATCGCTCAACATCTGCTCGAAGAAGGGACTGAGCGAGCGCTTCGACTCAACGATAGGTGCAAACACGGTGCTCATGCCGTTCGGCGGCAAGGAGCAGCTCACGCCTCCCCAGGCGATGGTGCACAAGCTTCCGATGATAGAAAACGAAACGACTACCTGCTCGGTTATGTCCTGGGGCTTCAACCCCGAAATAGCCGAAAAGAGCCCCTTCCATTCGGCTTATCTTGCAGTTGTTGAATCGGTTTCGAAGCTCATAGCTACCGGAGCTGCACGCGAGCACGTCTACCTCACCTTCCAGGAATATTTTGAGAAGCCCGGCCGCTCACCCGAGCGCTGGGGCAAGCCGCTCGCAGCCCTGCTCGGAGCACTCAAGGCTCAAAGCGAGCTCGGTATGGCAGCGATAGGCGGTAAGGACTCGATGAGCGGAAGCTTCGAGAAGCTCGACGTTCCCCCCACGCTCGTTTCCTTTGCGATAAACACAGCAAAGCTTGACAATATAATCTCTCCCGAGTTCAAAAAATCGGGCTCGAGAGTAGTTCTGCTCACCCCCGATACGGATGAGAACGGACTGCCGACAGCAGAATCGCTCAAGGCTCTCTACGACCGCGTGCACGCTCTTATAGCCGCAAAGAAGGTGCTCTCCGCGTACACTCCCACATACGGAGGTATCGCCGAGGCGATATTCAAGATGTGCATAGGAAACCGCTACGGCTTCGATTTCGAGCCTGCGGTAACAAAGGAGCTTCTCTTCTCGCATTGCTACGGAGCGTTCGTGCTCGAGTGCGACTGCGACATAGACGGAGCGATGCTCCTCGGTCACACGGCCGACGCATACGAGCTCACACTCGGTAGCGAGAAAATGTCGCTTGACGATATGCAGAAGCTGTACGAGGATAAGCTTGAAAGCGTTTACAGCTGCAATATAAAACAGCCGGAGGCTACGCTCGAGACCTTCTCGTATACAGCGACCTCGTATCCGTCTCCCAAGGTCGGAGTAGCGAAGCCGCGCGTGCTCATCCCTGTTTTCCCGGGTACAAACTGTGAGTACGACACCGCAAAGGCGCTGAAGTTTGCCGGAGCGGAGCCTGAGATATTCGTTATAAACAACCTCACCTCCGAGGGCGTTGCCGAATCGGTAGACGCGTTCGCGAAGAAGGTATCAAGTGCACAGATGATAGTCATCCCGGGAGGCTTCTCGGGCGGCGACGAGCCCGACGGCTCCGGAAAATTCATCACCGCGTTCTTCCGCAACGGCGCAATAGCCGATGAGGTAAACAAGATGCTTCACGTCCGCGACGGACTTATGGCGGGAATATGCAATGGATTCCAGGCGCTGATAAAGCTCGGTCTTGTACCCTATGGAGAGATCGTCGATACAAAGGAAAGCGATCCCACCCTCACCTTTAACGTAATAGGACGCCACCAATCGAAGATAGTGACCACGCGCATCGCATCGAACAAGTCACCGTGGCTTGCAAACACGAAGGTAGGCGAGCTTTACACCGTAGCGATATCTCACGGAGAGGGACGCTTCTTCTGCGACGAGGAGCGCATACGCGCACTTGCTGCAAACGGACAGATAGCTACCCAATACGTCGATGCCGACGGAAATCCGACAAACGACATACACTTCAACCCGAACGGCTCGTCCTTTGCGATTGAGGGTATCACCTCTCCCGATGGAAGATGCTTCGGAAAGATGGGTCATACCGAAAGATTCGGAGACGGACTCTACAAAAACGTTCCCGGAAACTTCGATATGGGAATCTTTAAGGCAGCGACCGACTATTATAAGATATAACCGCGATAAAACAGCACACCCGTAGACCGCGAAAAGCGGCCTACGGGGCTGTGATTTTAAGCAAATAGGATCTGATAAAATTGAAATATTTGTTTTTTGACATAGAATGTGCAAACTGCGACAACGGAAACGGAAAGATATGCAGCTTCGGATATGTGCTTACCGATGAGAGCTTCAAGGTAATCAAAAAAGAGGATATCATCATAAATCCGCGCTCGCACTTCTTCTTGAAGGGCAGAAACAACTCGTTCGAGATAGTGCTTGCATACCCGAAGGAGGTATTCCGCAAGGCTCCGCCCTTTCCGCATTTTTACAAGCAAATCAAGAAGATGCTTGAGGACACCGATACGATAGTGTTCGGTCACGCAGTATACAACGACGTAAATTTTATAAAAAGCGAGTGCCGCAGATATAATCTCCCCTGCATTGAATTCCACTTCAACGACAGCCAGCTTATATACCGCAAGCACAAAAAGATACAGCGCGAGGTCTCTCTTGCCGATGCTGCGGCGGATTTCGGGCTCGAGCCGGAGCAGCTTCACAAAAGCGACGACGATGCCATGCTCACCATGCAGCTCGTGCGGGAGATGTGCAGATACTACGCGCTGACGTTGCCTGAGCTGATAGAAAAATTTCCGCTTTGCGACGGAGAGATAAAGGACTTCTGCATAACGCGAAACAATATAGTAACGGTAGCACCCGAGCTCAAGCTCGCCGGCAAAAACTACACAAACTACACCAAATATATAAGCACCGTGAGGCCGCGGAGCGGAAGTAAAATGCTTCCCTTTTTCAACGGCAAAAAGGTGTCCTTTTCAAAGGCGATAGAAAAACGTCAGTTCAGAGTTGCGGCATATCTTATCAGCCTCATAACCGATGCCGGCGGAAGATACGTCCAGGATCCGCTTCACGCCGATATCTTCGTGAAGAATCCGGACTTTCTCTGCAAGCGCGAGGTAGATGTTGACACGGCGATCGAAGCCGGAGCAAGCATCGAAAAAATATCGTACGAGAAGCTGTTAGAGGAGCTTTACGTCACAAGTGAAGATCTTGATTCTCACAAGGACTTCAAGATAGAGGAGCTTCTCCCAAAGAAAAAACCGAATTTCGCACGAAAAGGCACAAAAAGATGCCCGAGGGCAACAAACGGAACAAAAAACACAAAAAATAATGCAGGCAAATAGCACATTGCCTGCATTGTTTTTTATTTCACGACATCACGCGCCGATATCGAAGGTATATCCCTTATTTCTTACCGTTTTTATAAATCTTGTCCCGAACCGGATGTCTATCTTCTTCCTCAGATAGCTTATGTAGACGTCCACCACGTTCGTATCGTTCTCCGGCTTTTTTGGCCACACGGCGGAAAGCAACTCATCACGTGACACCGGCTTTCCGGCGCGTGAGTAAAGATATGCGAGCAGGTCGTACTCCTTGCCGGAGAGCGATACAAACTCTCCGTCAAGCACGCATCCGCAGCGCGAGCCGCGCAGGGTGAAGCTGACCGCTCTCTCCTGCTTATCCGAGGCACCGAGCTCGGTATCCGCGCCCAAAAGCTTCTCGGCATAGGCGATAAAGTCCTCGACGAGGAAGGGTATCTCGAAAAAGGTGATCCTTTGCGCATCCGACAGCTCCTCACCGCGCGCACGCTTCTTTCCGCATATGATTATCGGTGTGCGAGGCGGGATCATGTCACATATAATATGCT
>CAZSUR010000093.1:0-5661 GCA_964610075.1 uncultured Lachnospiraceae bacterium | reverse complement strand
ATCGAAAAGGACGCCGCACTTGAAAGAAGATTCCAATCGGTCATGGTTGGCGAGCCTACGCAGGACGAGGCAAAGCAGATACTTTTCGGGCTGCGCGACAAGTACGAGGCTCATCACAAGGTAAGGATCACCGACAAGGCTATCGAGGCTGCGGTCACCCTCTCCTCGCGATATATAAACGACAGATATCTGCCCGACAAGGCGATAGACCTAATAGACGAGGCGGCGTCGAGGGTAAGAATAAAGAACTGCACAACACCTCCGAATCTAAAGGAGCTTGAGGAAAAGCACCAAAAGACGATAAACGAAAAGGAAGAGGCGATAAAGGCTCAAAACTTCGAGCGTGCAGCGGCTCTGCGTGACCGTGAAAAGACGGAAAACGAGGAATTCGAGAAAGCCCGGGCGGATTGGGAAAAGACGAGCGGCAAGGAGCAGCTCGAGGTCACCGAGACGGATATCGCGGAGATCGTGACCTCGTGGACCGGCATCCCGGTAAAGAAGCTCGCCGAGGAGGAAAGCGAAAAGCTGCTTCACCTTGACGAGATACTTCACAAGAGGATAATCGGTCAGCACGAGGCGGTCGAGGCGGTATCAAGAGCCATACGCCGCGGCAGAATAGGGCTGAAGGATCCGAAGCGTCCGATGGGCTCGTTCATCTTCCTCGGCCCGACCGGTGTGGGAAAGACCGAGCTCTGCCGTGCGCTCGCAGACACGCTTTTCGGCAGCGAGAGCTCGCTTATACGCATGGATATGTCCGAATACATGGAGAAGCACAGCGTATCAAAGCTGATAGGCTCGCCTCCCGGTTACGTCGGCTTTGACGACGGCGGCCAGCTCACCGAAAAGATTCGCCGTCACCCCTATTCGGTCGTGCTTTTCGATGAGATAGAAAAGGCTCATCCTGACGTGTTCAATATACTTCTGCAGATACTCGAGGACGGCGTGCTCACCGATTCCAAGGGAAGAAAGGTCGATTTCAAGAACTCGATAATCATAATGACCTCGAACGTCGGAGCATCGAGCATCACCGAGCGCAAGAACGATCTCGGCTTCTCCGCCGGCAGCGCAAGCTCGCGCGAGGATGACGAGAAAGCCGTGCGCGAGAACGTCATGGCGAGCCTAAAGAGCACCTTCAAGCCCGAATTTTTGAACAGGATCGACGAAACGATCGTGTTCAAGAAGCTTGGCGAGGAGGAGATCGAGCAGATCGCAGACATAATGCTCGCAGAGGTGCAAAAGCGCATAGAAAAGCTGAATGTAAGCATCCGCTTTGACGCTTCGGTACGCAAGCTCGTTGCAAAGGAAGGAATAGATCCGGTATACGGAGCGCGTCCTCTCCGTCGTGAGATACAGCGTCGCGTCGAGGACGAATTCGCAACGGTAATGCTCGAGGGCAATATATCCGCAGGCGATTCGGTCACGGCAAAGGCGGAGGACGGCAAAATTGTCTTCTCAAAGGACATATCCACCTCTCCGACGGATAAGGGTGAGGAGCTCTCAGCCGAATAACACATACATGGCGTGAGCTTTTGGCGGCACACTTCGGAAATTCACGAAGTGTGCCGTTTTTTGACCGACGCTCACGCTTCTCACCTCGGGGCGCAAACACACTTTATTTTCCGCGGTATCAAACATTTCTTTTTCGCACTCGGAGAGAAAAAGAAATGTTGTATTTTAAAGCATTGTTTGATATAATTGAGGCAGCGGAAAAGTCCGCATTTTCACCGAAAGGATACACCTCAAAAAATGAAGCTGACCATACTTGACAAATGCACCGTTACAAACGGAGACGTATCGCTCGACCGGCTGGCCACGCTCGGAAACGTAAGCTTTTACGATATAGTAGCGCCGGCGGAGCTTCCGCGTGTGCTCCGAGACTCGGATGCGCTTGTATGTAATAAGGCGCAGATCACCGCCGAGATAATAGAGCAATGCGAAAACCTGAAGTATATCGGGCTTTTTGCAACCGGATACAACAATATAGACCTCGAGGCAGCGGACAGACACGGCATTACCGTATGCAACGTCCCCGGCTACTCGACCGATTCGGTAGCACAGCACGTATTCGCGATGATACTGCACTTTGCCGTGCATCTTTCCGATTATAACGAATCGGTGCACCGCGGAGACTGGGTGAAAAGCAAAAAATTCTCCTATTTCTCATATCCGATAAACGAGCTTTCGGGCAAGGTGCTCGGCATATTCGGGCTTGGAGCAATCGGAGAGCGCGTGGCGCAGATAGGCAATGCCTTCAGCATGCAGGTCATCGCCTGCACGAGAACTCCGAAGGAGGTCACCGGTGTTACGCAGGTAGACCTTGACACGCTGCTCGAGCGCTCCGACTATCTCTCACTCAACTGTCCTCTCACCGATGCGACGCGCGGGCTAATTTGCGACGACACGATATCAAAAATGAAGCGCTCGGCGGTTATAATAAACGCCGCGCGCGGAGCTGTGATAGATGAAGCGGCGCTCTGTCGCGCCTTGAATTCCGGCAGGATAGCCGGAGCCGGCATCGACGTGCTCGATTCCGAGCCGATGATAGAAAACCACCCGTATCTCACCGCCAAAAACTGCATAATCACCCCTCATATCGGCTGGGCGGCGACCGAGGCGCGCGTGCGCCTGATAGATTTAGTGTGCGAGAACATCCTCGCATATCTCGCAGGCAAGCCGATAAACGTAGTAAATTCACCGAAGAAGATATAAACAAACGCACAAACGAAAGGTATAATCAATGGAACTTGTCGCAACCTGCCTTTTCGGGCTTGAAAAGCTCCTCGGAGAGGAGATAGAGGCTCTCGGATATCGCCGCACCCTCACGATGGACGGTCGCATATACTTCGAGGGCGACCGAAACGCCGTAATAAACTGCAATCTTAACCTCCGCTTTGCCGAAAGAGTATTCATCTCTCTCGGAAGCTTCCATGCCTCCACCTTTGACGAGCTGTTCGAGGGAACGAAGGCGCTCCCGTGGGAGGAATGGATTGACATCTCGGACGCGTTTCCGGTAAAGGGGCACTGCATCAAAAGCAAGCTTTTCAGCATTCCCGACTGCCAGCGCATTGTAAAGCGAGCGATAGTCTCTCACCTCGAGGGAAGCTACGGCATCCGCCTTTTCCCCGAAACGGGAGTTAAATATCAGATAGAATTCTTCATATTCAAGGACACCGCAACGCTTATGATAGACACAAGCGGAGCTCCGCTGCACAAGCGCGGCTACCGTCCGCACAGCTTTACCGCTCCGATAAGGGAAACGCTTGCGGCGGCGCTCGTCAAGCTGTCCAGACCTCGCGAGGAGGTGCTGCTCTGGGATCCCTTCTGCGGCTCTGGCACGATAGCCATCGAGGCGGCGCTGATGATGACCAATACCGCGCCCGGAATATTTCGCGGCTTTGCGGCGGAGGCATTCCCGGCATTTCCGCAAAAGCTGTGGGCGGAGGCGAGAGAAAAAGCTCGAGCCGGAGTCCGACATGACACAGCTTTTGAGGCATACGCCTCCGACATCGACGACGGCGCACTCGCCGTAGCCGAGGAGAGCATCAAGCACGCGGGTATGCAAAAGCATATACGCCTCTTTAAAAAGGACGCGCTCACGATAACTACCGAGGGAAGGCGCGGCACGATAGTCTGCAACCCTCCGTACGGCGAACGCCTATCCACCGTAGAGGAGACCGAGCAGCTTTACCGAAATATGGGTCGCCACTTCGCCACGCTCGATCGTTGGCAGATATACGTAATAACCTCGCACAAGGATTTCCAACGTCTGTACGGCAGACGCGCCGACAAGGTGCGAAAGCTCTATAACGGCATGATACCGTGCAGTTTGTATCAATATTTCAAGCCGCGAGAGCCTCGCGCTTGACAGATTCAAAGCATTAGTGTATTATAAATTTAAATAAAGATAAATAAGATCGGGAGATAGTGTAAAATGGCAAACAATAACGATATGATAGCCTTCAAACTATCACGCAAGGGCTACAACAGGGAAGATGTAAATAAATATATCGCCGAAATGAACCGCCGATTTTCGGAGACCGAGTCGGAGTTCCGCGCAGTAAACCGACAGCTTGAGGAGCAGAAGACCCGTTTTCCGGAGCTTCACGAGCGCCTCGAGGAGGTACAGCGCTCGTATGCAGCTCTCAGCCGCGAAAACACGGCTATAACCGAGAAATGCGCAGATCTTATAAAGCAGAACGACATCCAGGCGGAAAAGCAGCTTAAGCTTGAGAGCGAGCTTATGCTCCTGCGCGCAAAGCTCGATGAATCCAACGCCGCAAAGAGCAGTGCAAATGTGCCTACCACCGATACGCTCGACGGCATTCGCGCGACCGCGGCAAAGGGACTGTTCTCCGAGCCTGCGGCAGCCACAGACTTTGATGCGCCGGGTGCAGAGAATAATTCATCTCCCATCGGAGGTACCGCGGCTTCTGATACTGCTCGTGCGGAGAGCGATACGGCTCGCGTGACCGATACCGCATCGCGCCCGACCGAGTCGAAGTTCTCGTTTGACAGCTTCTCGCTGTCCGAGGATTCCTCACGCAAGCTGGGCGAAAGCATGATCCGCGCCGAGCTTGAGGGAAACTCGATTCGCGCACGCGCAAAGGCGGAGGCGGACGAGATAGTCGCTGCGGCAAAGGCACAAAGCGAGGCTATAATCGCGGAAGGCAAAGCTGAGGCCAAGGCGATGATAGACAACACGCACAAGCGCCTCTCGGATATGACCGAGGAATATCTCCGGGTCATTACCCAGTTCCAGACAAAGTCGCTCAAAGACTACGACGCTTCGCTGTACCTGCTCACAAAGAAGCTAAAGGATCTCAGTGCCGACATAGATAGCTCGTCGGACAGCGTTTTCGGAAGCATAAAGGAATAATCACAAAACGAAAGCCACCGAGCCGGTACGTTTCCGGCTCGGTGGTTAATAATTTTCGCAAAATCCATCGCCAAGCGCTTCTCACCGAGGCAAGGCCGCGACTTTCAAGCGTGTTGCGGCAAAGTAAGCGCGCCATGAGAGTGTGTCACATCGAAGCAATCGCACCGTTCAAGCGTGCCCGTTAAAACAATCATGAGAGCGTATCCCATCAAAACAAGCACGCCATGAGAGCGTGCCGCTTCAAAGCAAGCGCATCGCACCAATGCAGGAGCGCCGCAAGCTTTATGCGTGCTCCGCGACCTCGGAGCGACGGGCAAAGCCTCATCGCCAACCGACATTCCGACAAAAGCGCTACGGTAAGCTCCATCGTACAAACGTAAAAAGCTCTCGGAGATGCCGTCTCCGGGAGCTTTTCTAAGTATTCAAGAGTTATTTCAATATTCTCGTTCTGCCGATGATGGGAAGCTCGACCGCTCTGCCTCTGCAAGCATTTACGATAGCGATGATAAACGCCGCGAGCACCGGAAGCCCGATCACGAACGAAACTATACCGCCGACAGCCGATATGAGAATCGGGAGTACCGGGATCACCGAAAGGATAAAAGCAAAAAGCGAGAAAAGTCCGCTGACTATCCCTCCGACGATACCGCAAACGAAGCTGAGGAGCAGAACAACCAGCCCCTGATTTGCCCAAAATCTGCCGTATCTCGAATCAGGACAAGCAACTATCGGAATAAAGAACAGCACCGGGATGCAGGCGATAATTCCGTAAGCCTTGTTTTCCT
>CAZSUR010000092.1:0-5681 GCA_964610075.1 uncultured Lachnospiraceae bacterium | reverse complement strand
CGCTCCCACAACAGTGTTGTCGGTGAGATTGGTTATGCAGTCCACCTTTTTGACGATATCCGATGCTGCCATCGGCACGTCCGACTGGGAGGTGACTCCAACCGACACTATCTCAAAGCCGTAGCTCGGAGCTATGGCGATGTACTCGGAAAGCGACGCCTCCGAGTTTGCCTCGCTTGTCGTATAAAGTATGCCTATCCTTTCGGCATCCGGCATGAGCGCACGTATCAGCTTGAGCTGCGCCTCTACCGGTAGCTTATCGCTCGTTCCGGTCGTGTTACCGGAGGCGAGACCCGACGTCTCGGGAGAGGTAACTGCGGTGAACACTACCGGTATGCTTGTCTCCGATGCGGCGTTGTACGCCGACTGTGCGGAGGGGGTAGCTATCGCGCATATCATATCCGCGTTCCCTGAAACAAAGGTCTGCGAGATAAGATTGGTCGTGCTTGTATCGAAGTTTGCGTTCTGCAGGTCAAAGCGGATATTCTCGCCGTCGATATAGCCCTCCTCGCGCAGTCCCTCGATAAATCCCTCGCGGCAGTTGTCGAGCGACGCGTGTGTGCCGAATTGGTTTATACCTATGGTGTAAACGTCCCCTCCTGCACTACAGGAGCAGAGAAGTGCGGATAATGCCGCCGCGACAACGGCCAAGATAAACAGTTTGGATAATACTTTTTTCATTTTTTCATACCTCTTTCGTGTTTTTGTTTTCAAAAGAATATTTACCAGAAAAAATGATATCCGTATGCTTTTCAGAATAAAAAAAACGCCCCAAGCACTTTTACGTGCTTGGGGCGAGTCATTCTGACACGCGGTACCACCCAAATATTTAAAGGCAAAACGCCTTATCTCTGCCGTATACCATCATATACGCTGCATTGTAACGGTTGCATGCCGTCAGCGAATACTGATCCTTAATGGAATTTCACGCTGCCCTCAAAAGCCCATTCGCAATCATTACACTACCGCACTCGCACCGACCGGCGGCTCTCTTAAAGTGTAAACCCGATTGTTACTATTTCTTTATCTCCGGTTTTATTCTTTTGTTTAGGTCATAATATCACATTGATCTTGTTTTGTCAAGATAAAATTTCGATTTTTTTCGTTATCCGATTACACCTGCGGTGGAGATGATGTCGTTTGTCTCCGGATATTCCTCTTTAAGCAGATCTAACGAATAGCTGTCGTAGTTGTCGCGTACTATCACGTTTCGCTCGTCCGAAGCGTTTCTGTCGTTTATCTTTATCGTTGTGTAGTTCTGATCTATCAGGTTGTTGTGAGTGTACTGCGACTCAACGTGATACTGTGCGAATACCGGAGTTCCGGCGTTTGCGACAACGTTGTTGTGTACCCTCCAGTTGGAGGAAGCGCCGTCGAGGTAGATGCCTCTGTCGCCGTATGCTCCGCCGCTGCGGTCGATATAATTGTGGTGGATATAGTTGAATATATCGGTGTTTGAGGTGCTGTCGTTACCGCCGACAACGTATATCGCGCCGCCGTCTTTGAGCTCGGTCATATACCTCTGTATATTATTGTATGCGATCTCCGCGTTTTTGATATTGATGGGGCCGTTTGTCGCATCTATATCGGTTGAGCTCCAATGCCAGCCGATGCTGAGCGCGGAGTAGGAGCTGTTCTTTATCGTATTGTGGAGCACCTTTACAGTATCGACTCGTGCGATATAAACTCCGCACGCGGTGTAATATTTCGTTCCGGTGCCGCCTATATAGTTGTTAGCGATAAGCACGTTTTTGCTTGAGCCTTCATCCATCCAATAGAGGCGAGGCGTTCCCACCGATATTGCCGACATGGCGATATCCTCGAAGCTGCTGTTTATTACCGTCGTGTTCTCGTTTTTGTCCGAGACCATTACACCGTTTGTACCGAGCTCACGAAAGGTGCAGGAGTCTATCCGTACGTTGCTTCCGTTCTCGGACAGTATCGCTGCGTGGCGCAGGGGAGTGTTTGTCTCCGAGGTGACGTCGCCATTCTCGAAGAATACCATATTTGCCTGACCGGCGATATAGTAGTGATCGGTTATATAGTTGCTCGTCGTTCCGGTAAAGGTTATGCCGTATACCGTAGCTCCGGGCACGCTCTCGAATTTTATAAGATTCTCGGACGAGGGATAAGCAAAGGCAGAGCTTTGTATATCAGTTCCGTCGATCGGGTAGTAGTAGAGCGTTCCGTTCGCTCTGTCGTAGAAATATTCGCCCTCGCGGTCAAGGAACGCAAGCGAGTTCGAGAAGGAAAACTCGCGATCCTTCAGGCTGAGCGAGGCTTGCATATTGTAGTTTTCCGCAAGCGCCTGCCAATCCTCGTCGTTGAAGATGACGCGCAGATATTCGGTGCGATTCTCCACCTTTTTATCGTTTACATCTATATTCTTTACTCGCACCGTGGCGTGGTTCCACTCGATGCGTATGGTGCATCTCATAGGGGAGAGGTCTCCGCCCTCCGGATATGCGGCAAGTATTTCGCTGAGTGCGCTCTTTGAGAGATAGAGCCCGTTTTCATAGGTGGACTCGTCGCTCTGCGTCGGTATCTCGGCTACGCTGCCGAGGATGAAATCGGATTTTTCGGACGCCGCGATAGTTGCGCTCTTTCCGTTGACGTAAAGATCCTCAAAACGCGGATATTCTCCGTTTACGCTATCGAAAATGTATTTGTAGTAGGGCTTTCCGTCGACCGCGGTGAATCCGCTTGCCGGGATGTAGGTGTTGCTCGACACGACAACCTCCTCGCCGTTATACGAGGATATGGTGAGATTCGAGCTCTTGTTCAGATAATCGTCTCCGCTTACTGTTATGCCGGAGGTGAAGTATTCACCACGGCGCAGGTATACCGTTACGTTGCAGGAGGCGGAGCTCTCCGAGAGCAGCTCCTTCGCGCGCTCGATACCGCAATCGAGGGTACGCAGCGGAGCATCAATTCCACCGCTTGCCGTATCACTTCCGCTTGCCGCATCGACGAATATCTCTTTGTAGCTCTCATATGAGCGCTCGCTTCGGCTCGTTACCGTTATTTCCGCCTGATATGTTTTATCGTTCATGGTGAAATCCTGCTTTAAAGTAATTATCTCACAGCCGTTTGAGCTCCAAGCCTCGGCGGATGCGTCGGTCGCAGGCGCAAACAGCGCAATAGGGAGTATCAGCGCCGATATCGCAAGCATCGCTGCGATGCGAGCACCGCGCTTGCTCTTGCATACGGCCATGGCTATCGCCACCGCTACGGTTAGTGCTGCCACAGCCAATATGACCGAGCTGTCGCTCGTTTTTGCCGCCGTTTCGTGACGCACGTCCTGCGCCGTGTCGGCGGATGAGGTGTCCGCGGGCGTATCGGATCCTGTGTCGCTGCCGCCCAAGGTGTCGTCAGCCGTGCTAAGCGCTATCTGCGCCGAGTAGGTGTTGTATATCTCCGTTTCGGATATGGTCACCCTGCCGTCGGAGGAATCGGTAAACTCAAAGCCGCTCGGCAGCTTTGCCTTTACCTCTATCTCGCCTATATCGTTGGTCAGCGTCGTTACATCCACACGCAGGCTCGTGCTATCCGAGCCTGAGGTGACCTCGGTGACGTTTACCTTGATCGCCTTTCCCTGCGCGCTCACAGCCGATATCTGCAGAGTGAGAGATGCTATTAAGCTCATAGCGAAAAGTGCGATAATCGCGGCTCTCGCCGCTCTTTTTTTGACTCCCATACAAGAATCTCCCGTCATCTGATTTTTACGTAGTCCAATAACGAAATTATATCTTTTTTTCGCCGTATTGTCAACAATAAGCCGCTTGCCCAGCTCCTTTTTTTGCGCGCGGAGAGCCGCCGCTCACACAATTCGAGAGTTCGGCGTAATATGATAACGGTAAATTTCAATAAACCTTAATTTGCCATGTTTAAAACACTTTACCGTGTGGTAACAATAAGAGAGGAAAAGAAAAAATATGGAGTGAAAAAGGTGAACGTAAAAAGAGGAGATATATTCTATGCGGATCTGAGTCCGGTCGTCGGCTCCGAGCAGGGAGGACTTCGCCCGGTGCTGATAGTACAGAACGATGTCGGAAACAGATACAGCCCCACCGTTATAGCCGCCGCCATAACGAGCAGGATAGGCAAGACCAAGCTTCCGACACATATAGACGTCGGGGTATCGGCTACCATGTCAGCAGAAGGGCGCGGAAGCGGACTATCGAGAGATTCGGTGATACTGCTTGAGCAGATACGTACTATCGACAAAAAGAGATTGAAGGAGCGGCTCGGACACCTTGACGATACGATGATGCGTCAGGTGAACGACGCTATCAGCGTCAGCTTCGGTCTGCCGGCTGACCCCGGAGATGCCGGAGACAACATAACTCCGGCGCCGGGTACTCCTGCCGTGACCGCATAAAGCTCGCGTCCGGAGCTTAAAACGGGCAAAATATCAAACACGAAAGCATATTTTTAAATTGCTTTCGTGTTTTTTTGTGTATATACTTGATTTTCATGAAGTTTTGAGTTAAAATAAATTGATTGAGATAATCTAAAGAAGTAATAACTTTAAGGAGAGAGAAACAATGGCATTAGTAACAACAACAGAGATGTTTAAAAAAGCGTATGACGGCGGCTATGCCGTAGGTGCATTTAACATCAATAACATGGAGATCATCCAGGCTATCACAGAGGCAGCTCAGGAAGCTAACTCGCCTGTAATTCTTCAGGTTTCCGCAGGCGCTCGTAAGTATGCTAAGCATGAGTACCTCATGGCTTTGGCAAAGGCTGCTATCGCAGATACCGGAGTTGATCTTGCACTTCACCTTGACCACGGTGACGGATTTGAGATATGCAAGGCGTGCATCGATGGCGGATTTACCTCTGTAATGATCGACGGCTCGAAGCACAGCTTTGAGGACAACATCGCAGTTACAAAGCAGGTCGTAGAATATGCTCACGCACACGGTGTCGTTGTTGAGGGTGAGCTTGGTAAGCTCGCAGGAATAGAGGACGACGTAAACGTATCCGATGCTGACGCAGCATTCACTCAGCCCGATGAGGTTGAGGAGTTCGTTTCCAGAACCGGCGTTGACTCTCTTGCTATCGCAATAGGAACAAGCCATGGTGCATACAAGTTCAAGGGCGAGCCGATGCTCCGCTTCGATATACTTGAGGAGATCTCGCGCCGTCTGCCCGGCTTCCCGATCGTTCTTCACGGTGCATCCTCCGTTGTTCCGGAGCTCGTTGACGAGATCAACGCTTGCGGCGGAAACCTCGACGGAGCAAAGGGAATTCCGGAAGAAATGCTTCGCAAGGCTGCTTCGATGGCAGTTTGTAAGATAAACATCGACTCCGATATCCGTCTTGCTATGACAGCCGGAATACGCAGAGTCCTTACCGCAGAGCCCAGCGTATTCGATCCTCGCGGATACCTCAGCGTAGCTCGTACAGAGGTTAAGAAGATGGTTGCTCATAAGCTTGCAAACGTTCTCGGATCGGTAGGAAAGGCGTAAGCTTTGAAACATACTGAACGATTTTTTGTAAACTCTCATGACGTTGACATAAACGGTATAGTAAGACCGTCGGTTATGCTTAGATACGCCCAGGAAACGGCTAATCTTCAGCATTATAAGATAGGTCCGTCCATAGCCAAGCTGCGCGCCGACAACAAGGCGTTTATACTCAGCCGGGTCTCGATGAATCTCTACTGTCCGCTT
>CAZSUR010000091.1:0-5684 GCA_964610075.1 uncultured Lachnospiraceae bacterium | reverse complement strand
ATTGAAGGTTTTACAAAATCACAGGTAGATAACCTGATTGAGTTCATCGAGCTAAACTTCATCGATGTAGTCAGAAACGACACCGACATTGATAATATCGATTATGTGGTCGATATGATGGACGCTCTCACGAAACTTCGTCAGACGCGTTCGGCAATGCAGAAAGAAATCTATCAGTCAGTAATGGAGGAGAAAGTATAATGGCTATCAAGCAGAACCCCGACAAGGAATACGCCGACGAAGTCAAGCGCAAGCTCAAGGCTAACGGCGGCTACTGCCCCTGCAGTCTGATTAAGAGTGCCGACACAAAGTGTATGTGCAAGGACTTCCGTGAGACGGAAGAAGGTATGTGCCACTGCGGACTCTATATCAAAACGAAGGACTAAAGCACAGTGAAAAATGTTTATAAAACTGGGCTTTGGTAAACAACATTTCAATTCAATAATACATATTCGGAGGTATCAACCCAATGACTATTAAGGTCAAGAAAACTTTTGCGGGGGCTACGCTCCCGACAAGCGGCTCCAAGTATGCCGCAGGTTATGACTTATACGCCCACACAAAGACAGGTGCCCAGCGCATCCCCGCCGGTAAGACGGAGAAAATTGGCACTGGCATCTGCGTAGAAATCCCCGAGGGTTACTTCGGTGCTATCTTCGCACGAAGCGGTCTCGCAACCAAGCGAGGTCTGCGACCCGCAAACTGCGTTGGCGTAATCGATTCCGATTATCGCGGCGAGCTTATCGTCGCATTACATAACGACACTGCCGAGTGTGAGACAATCCACGAAGGAGACCGTATCGCTCAGCTTGTCATCCTGCCGTATCTCGCAGCCGACTTCGTAGAGGTCGACGAGCTTGAGGACACCGAGCGTGGTGACGGCGGTTTCGGCAGCACTGGCGTATCCAATGAGCCTGTTCAGGAATACGAGCAGCTTTCCTTATTTGATATGACAAACGAGTGATAGGACTCGCGAAAAAATGGGACGAGAATATCACTCGTCCCAAATTTTCTTTATAGGGAGGTGTGTCAATGAAGCCTACAGTTCCAATCTGGCAGAAATTCACTCTTACTGTCGAAGAAGCAGCCGTGTATTTTCGCATCGGGGAGAATAAGTTGCGTCAGATAATGAGCGAGAATAGAAATGCAGACTTTATTCTGTGGAACGGAAATCGACCGCAGATAAAGCGTCAAAAGTTTGAGGAGTTTGTCAACAATTTACATAACATTTAATCAAATTCATTAAACCCACTTGAAAGAAGGTTGAATATATGTTAAAATATAAAAACGACATATGCTTATATATACATATCGTAGTGGGCTCTTATCGGAAAGGAGTTTCTTATGTCCGAAAAGAGACGCGACAACAAGGGTAGGTTGCTACAGTCCTGCGAAAGGCAAAGAAGCGACGGTATGTATGAGTTTCGGTACTTTGATAAGCAAGGCAAGAAGCATAGTGTGTATAGTTGGAAGCTGGTTTCTACAGATAAGGTGCCGCCAGGCAAGAGGTGCAAGGAACCTTTGCGTGATATGGAACGCAGAATCATCCGAGACCTTGAGGATGGTATAGACACCATAGAGGCATACAAAACTACGCTCAACCATTTCTTTGATGAATATATCGAGACAAAGTACGAACTGAAACAATCCACCCGAACAAATTATAAGTATATGTACCGCAAGTATGTGCGAGATGACTTTGGCTGTAAGAAGATTGCAAGTATTAAATACAGCGATGTCAAGAAGTTCTATATCTCTTTAATCAGAGACGGCGGGTTCAAACCCAACAGTTTAGAAACAATCCACACAATACTTCATCCTGTTTTTACAACCGCTGTGAGAGACGGTAAAATCCGCGTCAACCCAAGCGACGGTGTAATGGCTGAAATCAAAAAGAGCCACGACTGGACAAAACCAAAACGACACGCACTAACAATTCCAGAGCAAGAGGCGTTCGTTAAGTTTTGTAGTGAGAGTAAACAGTATCGACATTGGCTACCTTTATTTACTGTTTTCCTCGGGACTGGATGCAGAGTTGGAGAAGTTATAGGACTTCGATGGGAAGACTGCGATTTTGAACGCAATCTTATTTCAATCAATCACAATCTGATTTACCGACAACAGGACAGCGGGGCGTGTGAGTTCCACATCACGACTCCAAAGACGGAAGCCGGTAAGCGTGTGATACCGATGCTACAGAAAGTCAAAGACGCATTACTGCTTGAGTACGAAAGTCAGTCACAAGATGGCTTCAACGAAACAGTAATCGACGGTTATAGTGGATTCATATTTAAGAACCGATTTGGGATGGTGATGTCGCCCCATTGCATCAACCGAGCAATCGAGAGAATATGCAGAGACTATAATAAGGAAGAAAAAGAGAAGGCGCAAGCCGAACAACGAGAGCCTGTTTTGATACCTCGTTTTACAGTACACCAGTTGCGACACACATTCTGCACAAGGTTCTGTGAGAACGAGACAAATATCAAAGTCATTCAAGAAATTATGGGTCACGCTGACATTTCAACAACGATGGATATCTACAACGAAGCAACGATGGCAAAGAAAGTTGAGAGCTTTGCTAACCTCGAAGACAAGATAAAAATTTGCTGATGGTTTTACCACTTTTTCTACCACTTTTCAAAGCAAAGTAGTGGTAAGTTATAAGAGGATATATCAACCGAGAATGCCGTAAATCGTTGTGAGACAAAGGATTTGAGAAGATATGAGAAGTTATAATAAATCTGGGTTTCTAATCCCGACGATGAAACCGCTCGACTGAAAAAATCGCAATCAAGCCCAAGATACAATGCAGTATCTTGGGCTGTTTGTTTCCCCGCACGACTCGTCCCAATAAGCAACACGCGGCTCTGCACGGAGCCTTTTTTTCATTTTACCCCGATTTTACACGTCGGCGCTTACGGATTTTACCCTGTAGGATTAAAATATAAGCGCAGTCGAAAAACGACTGAATCTGATTTTTTAGGAGAACATCAAAATGAAAAAGACTTTAAGCTTACTTGCAGCTGTGCTCATGCTCTGCACAGCATTCACAGGCTGTGGCAACAGCAGCGGCAGCGTCAGCACAGACGGCTCGACCTCAATGAGCAAGGTTATCGGCGCTCTCAGCGAAGCCTTTGAAAACGAGACGGGCACGCCCGTAACCTATAACGCGACCGGCTCCGGTACAGGCATTCAGGCAGTTCTCGAGGGCAGATGCGACATCGGTCTTGCAAGCCGCGCGCTTAAAAGCGAGGAAGAAGCGAGCGGTCTTGTCGGAACGGTTCTCGCATACGACGGAATCGCAATTATCGTGAACCCCGAAAACCCCATTGCCGACCTCGATGTTGAAAGCATCGCAAAGGTCTACACGGGTGAGATCACAAACTGGAAGGAGCTCGGCGGAAACGATGCTGAGATAGTTGCAATCGGCAGAGAGGCAGGAAGCGGTACACGCGATGGCTTCGAGTCCATCACCGACACGAAGGATAAATGCAGCTACCGTCAGGAGCTCATCTCCACCGGAGACGTCATCACGGCAGTCGCAAGCAACCCCGCTGCGATCGGCTACGCTTCCCTCGCTTCCGTCAAGGACAGCGTAAAAGCGCTGACGGTTGACGGCGTCACACCGAGTGAGGAAACCGTTAAGAACGGCAGCTACGTTATCCAGCGTCCCTTCACTCTCGTAACTCGCAAGAACGATGAGCTGTCAAAGGAAGCAAGCGATTTCTTCGCCTACATCACATCTTCCAAGGCAAGCAATATCATCTCCGAGGCCGGTGCCGTACCCGCTAACTAATGTGCGAGCACAGAGTCGACGGTGCCACTGCACCGCCGACTTTGTGGCGCTTTGATATTATTATGAAAAAAAGAAAAATATTTGAAAATACCGTCCACGGCATATTTCTCCTGCTCGGACTCGTTACTGTAGGCTGCGTTCTGCTGATAAGCGTCTATCTTATCATCTCCGGACTACCCGCTATTCGGGAAATCGGACTTATTGACTTTCTCTTCGGCACAGAATGGGCATCCACCGCAGAGGATCCGAAATTCGGCATTCTTCCCTTCATTTTGAGCAGCATATACGGAATGGCGGGCGCTCTCGTTATCGGTGTTCCGATCGGTTTTTTCACGGCAGTCTACATTGCAAAGCTTGCTCCGAAGGCTATTAGGGCGTTTATGGAAAACGCGGTCAATTTACTTGCCGGGATTCCGTCGGTCGTATACGGACTTGTCGGTATGCTCGTTTTGGTCCCCGCAATTCGAGTTATATTTCGCGTTCCCGACGGCTCCGGACTTTTTGCGGCAATTATCGTGCTTTCGATAATGATACTTCCGAACATAATCAAGGTGTCCGTGACTGCGCTCGACAGCGTTCCGAAGGAATACGAGGACGCGTCCCTCGCGCTCGGCGCCACCCCTGTTGAGACCTACTTTAAGGTGTCCGTCCCGGCAGCAAGGAGCGGAATTGCAACCGCTGTCGTCCTCGGTGTGGGACGTGCGATAGGCGAAGCGATGGCTGTCATGATGGTCGCCGGAAACGTTGCGAACATGCCCTCGCTGTTCGGAAGTGTGCGCTTCTTAACTACCGCTGTTGCAAGTGAGATGTCCTACTCGAGCCCGGGAAGCCTGCACAGAAATGCACTCTTCTCCATAGCGCTCGTTCTGTATCTGTTCATCATGCTTATCAACGCTACGCTGAATTTCTTTTTGAAGAGGGATAAGAGTAAGTAATATGAATAAAAGAAGAAAGCTTTATATAGCCGCCGTGCGTGTCGCAATGGCAGTATCGGTCGTTTTCACCGCCGCGCTTGTTATCTTTTTGCTGCTTTACGTTTTCGGACGCGGCTTGCCGCATATTTCTTGGGAACTGCTCACCACGAAGCCGAGTCATCTTGAGGGGAGAATCGGTATACTGCCTGACATACTGAATACGCTGTATATCGTGCTCGCGACGCTCGTTCTCGTCCTTCCTCTCGGCGTCGGTGCGGCGATATATCTTACGGAATACGCTAAAAACAGGCGTATTGTTGCATTGATCGAGTACGCCGCGGAAACGCTCTCCGGAATCCCGTCCATAATCTACGGTCTCGTCGGAATGCTTGTCTTTTCGAATAATTTCGGCACAAGCCTCCTCGCAGGAGCCGCAACGCTCGTTATCATGAATCTGCCCAACATAATGCGAACAACGCAGGAAAGCCTTAAGACCGTTCCGCAGTCTTACCGTGAGGGTGCATTCGGACTCGGTGCGGGAAAGTGGCGCGTAATACGCACTGTCGTACTGCCCGGCTGCGTCGACGGCGTTATCACCGGCTGCATTCTTTCGATCGGACGAATACTCGGTGAGTCTGCTGCACTACTTTTCACGGCAGGCTTCGCTCACACTGTGAACGGACTAATTGAGGGTCTGTCACGCCCCGGCGCAACACTTACCGTGGCACTTTACGTGTACGCGAAGGAGGAGGGAGAGTTCGAGGTCGCCTTCGCCATTGCCGCGATACTTATGATACTTACCCTGATAATCAACCTTTCCGCAACGCTCGTCGGAAAATACTTTGCAAAGAGGAGAAGCTTATGAACAATATAATATCGGCAAAAAACCTGTGCCTCTGGTACGGTGAAACTCAGGCGCTTAAGGATATTTCCATCGACATCCCCGAAAAAAGCATAACGGCGCTTATAGG
>CAZSUR010000090.1:0-5758 GCA_964610075.1 uncultured Lachnospiraceae bacterium | reverse complement strand
CTTCGAGGTAAAGCAGGGCGAGATAGTCTCGCTTATCGGAGCGAACGGAGCAGGAAAGAGCACCATACTTAAAACGGTATCCGGTATGCTTCATTCAAAGACCGGCTCGATCTCGTTTATGGACGAGAATATCTCGAACGTCGAGTCTCACAAGCTGATAGGCAAGGGAATATGCCACGTTCCTGAGGGCAGAAGAATATTCCAGAGCCTCAGCGTTGAGGAAAACCTCGAGATGGGCGCGTATACCGTCAGTCGCGCAAAGGCAAAGGTTGCCATGGAGAACGTGTTCGAGCAGTTCCCGAGACTGTTTGAGCGCCGCCGCCAGATAGCCGGAACGCTTTCGGGCGGAGAGCAGCAGATGCTCGCTATGGGACGCGCAATGATGTCTTCGCCGAAGCTGATAATGATGGACGAGCCCTCGATGGGACTTGCTCCTATACTCGTAAATCAGATATTCGATATTATAAGCGACCTCCACTCGAAGGGAGTTACGATACTCCTCGTCGAGCAGAACGCGCAGATGGCACTCTCGGTAGCAAGCCGGGCATACGTGCTTGAAACCGGACGCGTTGCGCTTTCGGGCGACGCGAAGGACCTGCTTAATAACGACGCCATAAAGTCGGCATATCTCGGCGGCTGATCCGCCCGGACTCTGCTCGGCGCACATGGCGCGCGAGACGACAGCAAATACGTGAAAACAAAAAACAAGCTCCCCACGTGATACTGCAGTATTGCGTAGGGAGCTTTTTGAATGCGGAGAGAGCGGTGCTTTGCGCTCGAGCTTTGCGCGGCGAAGCTATCACACTCGCGCTTCCTCTACGTGGTGATCATTCTTCCACGGGGGTGGGCGCTGACGGGAACTCGGGCAGATATTCGGTTGGATCGAGCGACATCTCGTTCTGTGACAGCTCAAAGTGGAGATGCGCCGTATCGGCTATCTCGATTATCGCGCTCTCGCCTACCGATCCGATGACCTGGCCGCAGCTCACCTGCGCACCTGCCTCGATGCCCTCCGGTAGCTCCGGCGAGAGATTTTTATAATACGATACGAAGCCTCCCGAGTGCGCCACCTCAACGCAGGTGCCCATGAACGGATCGACATAGCAGCTCTCCACCGTTCCGTCGGCTGAGCAGAGCACGTCGTCTCCGATGCTCGCCTCAATATCTATTCCGCGGTGGATCCTGTAATCGTTCATCGTCGCGGAGAACACCGCCTGTGTCAGGTCGTGCGGCTTCAATATATATCCGCTTGCGGGGAGGATAAACTCGGGTGGAGTGTTGTCGGGCAGGGCGGATGCGTCCTCCGCCTCCTCCTCGTCTGCGACCATGCTCGGCGCCGTCTCAGCCTCGGCTAATGTCTCGGGTGCACTTTCGGTAACTTTGGGCGTGACCGAGCCGACGTTGTCCGTCACCTCGGGTGCTGCGCTCTCGGAGATGCTGTCGCGCGACGGCTCCTTGCGGTTTTCGGCGGAGAAAAAGTATGCGTATACAGTTACGCATATAACCGTCAGTATCATCAGCGTGAGTATTGTGTAAGTTATGCCTGCCGATGCTTTTTTTGTAGGCTGTTTATTCATTTGAAACCATCCTTTACATAATTCTTCTTGCGCAAATGCTTTTCTTTGTTGCGGTAAGGTTATTTTTTGCCCGAAAGTAGCTTTTTATGCAAAAAATAAAATATTGTGCAAAGAATGTGAAAAAAGCATACGTTGACATGGCAACGTATGCTTTTAATATGTTTTTCAGGCATATGCCGAGGTGTGTCGGCATATAGATTAGTTCGGATACGCTTAGTTGTTCACCGACTGCTTGAGCGTCGAGATGCATTCCTGACAAACGAGCTTTCCCTTGAAGAAGGTCACGTTGTCGGCATTTCCGCAAAAGATGCAGGCAGGCTCGTGCTTCTTGAGTATGATCTTGTCCTCGTCTACGAATATTTCGACAGCGTCACGGTTGTCGATCATCATATTCTTCCTTATTTCTATGGGGAGAACGATTCTTCCGAGCTCGTCTATCTTTCTTACAATTCCTGTTGATTTCATGGTTTTTCCTCCAACTTGTTTTTAGTGCGATGCCGAGTACCGTTGTGCGCAATCGGCAATATCTGACAGTTTTCCTGACAATTAAATATTATCATACATTGTTTCGGAAGTCAATACAAAACACGTAAAATTAACAGACAATTCATTTTATGGCAAATTATGACATATTATGTTGAATAAAGTATTCGGAGCCCTTACAATAGCCGGATTTGCCGGCGCGGTCATATTCGGCCGTGCCGAGGAGGTGGCGGCAGCGGCACTTTCCGGAGCAGCCTCCGCTGTGAGCGTTACCGTGTCGCTTATCGGAGCGATGTGCCTGTGGTGCGGCATAATGCGCGTATGCGAGGAGCTTGGCGCTCTGCACGTGCTCGCGCGACTGCTCTCGCCTCTGCTTCGCTTGATATTTCCGGATGCGTGGCGACGCAGGCATGGAATCGAGGAGATATCGGCGGCGCTCGCAGCGAACATACTCGGTATAGGTAACGCTGCAACTCCGCTCGCGATCAGCGCCATGAAGGCGCTCGAAGACAACAAGCGAGCGTCGGGAGATCACAGCTCGCGCGCGAGCGACGACATGGTGACCTTTACCGTTCTCGGCTCGTCCTCGCTCGATCTTGTGCCAACCACCCTTATCGCACTGCGAGCCGCCGCAGGCTCGGCGGATCCGTTCGAGATAATCGTCCCGGTGTGGCTGGTGTCGCTTGCCTGCTCGATCCTGGCGGTGCTGCTTGCGCGGCTTGGACGACATCGAAGGTGAGGCTGCGAGTATCGGTGAGGCAGGGAAAGAAGTCCTGCCGGAATCGAGAAAAGCCGCGGCAAGGGTCGGTGAGAGAGGTGACTCGCGGGTGCTTGCAGGGAAACACTTGATGGTATTGCGAGCATAAGTCACCGGCGGTGTGCGAAAGCTCTGTGCCAAAGACGCTTGCAGAGAGGCAGGTGCCCCTATTACGTGTATCAGGTTATGGCTACGCGCGAATTCTCTGCGATGATGTCACTTCTGTTCCGCGCATCAGCCGCCGTCGCAGAACAAAAGCTATCATTATAAACATAACATCAGGCATCGACGCAGCATGATGTGCTGCCGATCCATCGTTTGTGCGAGCCGTACGATTTCCCACAAAGGCACGTTGCTTAGGTCGCTCGGTGAGGGGATTGCATTTGTATATCGTGCGTGCCGCAGGATGCATCAAGGTGTGCGGCAAGGAACGTGGTGCTGCCGCGCCCTGCCACAACGCCGCGTGTCGGCATAGCACCGCATATTATCATATACGCGAACGGGAGGGGCTATGGCTGCAATATCTCATTATGTGATCCCGGTTATACTCACGCTTGTCGGGCTCGGGATGCTGGTGTCGGATAAGCCGCTGCTCGATGCCTTCCTCCGAGGTGCAAACGAGGGGCTTCGCTCGGGCATCGCGCTGCTCCCAACGCTCGTTTTGTTGCTCACCGCCGTTTCCGCCTTTAACGCCGGAGGGATAGCCGATTGGCTCGCCGGAGCTCTTTCGCCGCTCTGCGATCGGCTCGGAATCCCGTCGGAGATACTGCCCCTGCTCATCGTCCGTCCGGTGTCGGGGAGCGCATCGACCGCGCTCGCTTCCTCGCTTTTCGAGAAATACGGAGCCGACAGCCTCCCGGGCAGGTGCATATCGGTGATAATGGGCTCGTCCGACACCATGCTTTACGTTATCGCGGTATATTTCGGTGCTGTCGGGATAAAGCAGGGACGGCACACCTTTATATCCTCCTTTCTCGTGATGATATTTTGCATTTTCTTCTCCTGCTTTGCGGCGAGAGCGTTCTTTTGAACTGATTTTAGGAGAAAATATGTGAACAAATTGTAAAAAATAGCGTTAAACGAAATAAATGCTTAAAAGCTCTTGAAAAATCGTGCTTATTAATGTATAATTGAAAAGCTTGATGTGCGATGAAGCGAGAGGTTGCTATGACGGAGCCGGCGAAAATCGGACCGTTATAGGTAATTTTCGTGGAGTATGTCCGTTGTCGCGGCGTTGCTTCTGCAGTGCTGTGGCAAAAAACCGGGCGACAGAAGATCGAGAGCTGTTGAATTGCGCTCTTTTATCGGGCTTGCGCGAGCTTGAACGATAAAACGGGAGCAGAAGTCCGGGGCTTGCGTGGTTTCCTTGTGAAACGGCGCGAAGAACCGGTTTTTTATTTACGCAGGGTGAAGATACACCCGGCTTCGTGTTCGAGATTTTCGCCCCATTTTAATTTCTTAATTAAAGGAGGCAAACCAAGTGGCAGTTAAGGAAAAACTCAGAGTCAGACTCAAGAGCTATGATCACGTTCTCATTGATCAGGCGGCAGAGAAGATTGTAGAGGCTGCAAAGCGTAACGGTTCGGAGGTTTCGGGTCCTATTCCGCTCCCCACCGAAAAGGAGATCATAACGATCCTCCGCGCTGTGCACAAATACAAGGACAGCCGTGAGCAGTTTGAGCTTAAGACTCACAAGAGACTCATTGATATCGTTAAGCCCTCTCAGAAGGCTATCGAGGCTATCATGGGACTCGAACTTCCCGCAGGTGTTGAGATCGAAGTTAAGCTTTGATTTTGATATAAAGGGAGAAAAAGCAAAACAACAGGCGAGAGCCTGTCGGTTTTACGTCATGTTGACGGACACAGCATGTCATACTCGAGCTGCGGCAGCCGAAGCCGCATGACCCGGTAAGGCAGGACAACGTCAACCAATAACTAAAACAGGAGGAAACAAAAATGAAAAAAGGTATTATCGGCAAGAAAATCGGCATGACACAGATTTTCGACGAGGCGGGAAACGTTATTCCCGTAACGGTTATCGAGACTGGCCCCTGCGTGGTCACTCAGAAGAAAACCGTTGAAACAGACGGCTACGACGCTGTTCAGCTTGGCTTTATGGACATTGCTGAAAAGAAGCTCTCGAAGCCGATGAACGGTCAGTTTAAGAAGACCGGCGTTGCTCCCAAGAAGCATCTCAAAGAGTTCCGTCTTGATGATATCTCCGGATACAACATAGGCGATACCATCACCGCTGACGTATTTGCAGAGGGTGAAAAGGTCGACGTAACCGGAATCACAAAGGGACATGGATTCACAGGTGCCGTAAAGCGTTGGGGAGCTCACATACTCAGAATGACACACGGTACAGGTCCGATCCACCGTCAGCCCGGTTCTATGGGCGTTATCGACCCTGCACACATCTTCAAGAACAAGAAGATGGCGGGGCAGTACGGTAGCGAGCAGGTAACCGTTCTTAATCTCAGCGTTGCCAAGATCGATGCGGAAAAGAACATCATCGCCGTTAAGGGAGCTATTCCCGGAGCGCGCGGCGGAATCGTTTTCGTACGTAATTCTGTCAAGGCTTAAGCGGAAGGAGGAATTTACGATGCCAAACGTTAAAGTATTGAATATGGCCGGCAAGGAAGTCGGTGAAATCAGCTTGTCTGATGCGGTATTCGGTGTGGAAGTAAATGCCGCAGTTCTTCATGCCGCAGTGAGAACATATTTGATGAATCAGAGACAGGGTACACAGTCTACCCTTACCCGTACCGAGGTTTCCGGCGGCGGAAAGAAGCCCTGGAGACAGAAGGGTACAGGCCGCGCAAGACAGGGTTCTACCCGTGCACCGCAGTGGACACACGGCGGAGTTGCTCTCGGCCCGAAGCCCAGAAGCTATCGCCTTTCTATGAACAAGAAGGTTAAGAGACTTGCTCTTAAGAGC
>CAZSUR010000089.1:0-5801 GCA_964610075.1 uncultured Lachnospiraceae bacterium | reverse complement strand
CCGAAAGTAAAACAAAAGGAAGTTGTTTTTGATGATACATCAGTATAAGCTCGGAAAACACAATATCGTACTCGATGTATGCTCCGGCTCCGTTCACGCGGTAGACGAGGTGGCGTACGATATAATCTCCCTCTTTGAGGAGCACGACCGTGAGGATATAATCGCCTCGATGCGCGAAAAATACGCCGATCGCGTGGACATAACCGACGGCGATATCGAGGAATGCTACGCCCAGGTGAAGGAGTTAAAGGAAAGCGGTAGGCTGTTTGCTCCCGACACCTTCGAAAGCAGCGCCGGAAAGCTGAAGGAGAAAAGCGCCGGAGTTATAAAGGCGCTCTGTCTGCATATCGCTCACACCTGCAACCTCAACTGCTCCTACTGCTTTGCAAGCCAGGGAAAATATCAGGGCGAGCGCGCGCTTATGAGCTATGAGGTAGGCCGTCAGGCTCTTGATTTTCTCGTTGCAAATTCAGGCAAGCGCAGGAACCTTGAGGTCGACTTCTTCGGCGGCGAGCCGCTGATGAATTTTGACGTTGTAAAGCAGCTCGTTGCTTACGCCCGCTCGATCGAGAAGCAGTATAATAAGAATTTCAGATTCACACTCACCACAAACGGTGTACTTATAGACGACGACGTGATAGATTTCGCCAACCGGGAGATGAGCAACGTCGTGCTCAGCCTCGACGGTCGAAAAGAGATACACGACCGTTTTCGCGTGGACTACGCCGGCAACGGAAGCTGGGAGAAGATAGTTCCGAAGTTTCAAAAGCTGGTAGAGGCTCGCGGAGGCAAAAACTACTATATGCGCGGAACGTTTACCCACGCAAACCCCGATTTTCTGCGCGACATCGAGCAGATGCTCGAGCTCGGCTTTACAGAGCTTAGCATGGAGCCGGTCGTCACCGCAAAGGGCGATCCGATGGAGCTCACCGACGAGGATATGCCCGTGCTCATGAAGCAGTACGAGGATCTGGCTTTCCTCATGCTGAAGCGCAAGAGCGAGGGCAAACCTTTCACCTTCTACCACTACATGATAGATCTGACCGGCGGCCCGTGTATCTATAAGCGTATATCCGGCTGCGGCTCGGGAACCGAATACATGGCGGTCACCCCCTGGGGAGACCTCTACCCCTGCCATCAGTTCGTCGGAGACGAGAGCTTCAAGCTCGGTGATATATGGAACGGAGTTACCGCGCATGACGTGCAGAACGAATTCTTCTCCTGCAACGTATACGCAAGAGAGGAGTGCCGCGATTGCTGGGCAAGGCTCTACTGCTCGGGCGGCTGCGCCGCGAATGCCTACCACTCGACCGGCTCGGTCAAGGGCATATACAAATACGGCTGTGAGCTGTTTAAGAAGCGCATGGAGTGCGCTATAATGCTCGCCGTTGACAACGCACTCTCGGGCGACTGATATGAATACGCCGATACGTGATTTCGTCGAAAAATACATAAACACAGCTTCGGTGCGCGGACATATGCCGGGGCACAAGGGAGTCTCGCTTACCGGGCTTGAGGAGCGCGATATAACCGAGATAGACGGCGCCGACTACCTTTACGCGCCGAACGGTATCATCGCGCAGAGCGAGCGCAACGCAAGCGAGCTTTTCGGAGCGGACACATACTATTCCGCCGAGGGCTCCTCACTCTCCATCCGCGCGATGATGCGGCTTGTTGCCGCATACGCCGCCGAGCAAGGCAGGAGCCGTACCGTAATTGCGGCGGCTCGCAACTGCCATAAGGCGTTTATAACGGCGGCGGCGCTGCTCGATCTCGATGTGGATTTTATAATGCCGGAGGAGTACGACTCGTATATAAGCGCGTCGATATCCCCCGAGCGGCTTGACGAATATCTCTCTAAAAGGGAGACAAAGCCGGATGCGGTATATCTCACCTCTCCCGATTACCTCGGGAATATGCTTGATATAGCAGGGCTTGCCTCTGTCTGCAAAAGGCACCGGGTTCTGCTCACGGTCGACAACGCACACGGCGCGTATCTCAAGTTTCTTTCACCCTCGCGCCATCCGATAGAGCTCGGAGCCGATATCTGCTGCGACTCTGCACACAAGACGCTGCCGGTGCTCACCGGAGGAGGCTATCTGCATCTCTCACGCACCCTCCCCCCCTTCTTTCGGGATCACGCACAGAAGGCAAGGGCATTATTCGGCTCGACAAGCCCGTCGTATCTGATACTGCAATCGCTCGATGCGACAAACGCATATATCTCAAACGGGTACGCAGCAAGGCTCGCGGAATTTGAGGCAGCTCTCGGCGGCGTGAAGCGCAGGCTAAACGAGCTCGGATATATCCTGCTCGGTGACGAGCCGCTTAAAATAACCGTGTCCGCCGCGGAGCGCGGATACACCGGGGACGAGCTCGCCGAGCTTCTTTTGCGGTGCGGTATCGTATGCGAGTTCCACGACACCGACTATATCGTGCTCATGCTGACTCCAGAGAACACACAAAGCGAGCTTGAGCGCATCCAGGCGGCATTTGCCGGCATACCGCAGAGGATGCCGAGAGAAAGCTGCAAGCCGGCTCTGCACAACCCCATGCGCGCCATGAGCATAAGAGAGGCGGCGTTTGCACGAAAGACGACGCTCCCCACACGTGAATGTATCGGGCGCGTTATAGCATCGCTCGATCTGTCCTGCCCACCGGCGGTGATGCCGGTCGTATGCGGCGAGATAGTAGACGAGGCGGCAGCGGAGCTGCTTTATCACAACGGAATAGAAAAATGCGAGGTCGTGGCGGAGTGATCCTGCCGACGACAGCTCGGTTGTATGCCGATATTGGAGGTTTAAACTATGCTGTACACCTTTAAATTCAAGGACGGAGAATGCTTCTGGGGCGGTGCCACCTCGAACGGCACCTCGAATCCTCATACCGTTGAGTCGGTATATTCGGAGGATTATCGCTACTACTGCGAAAACCAGACGATGCCGCTCCTGCTTTCGAATATGGGAAGATATATATGGAGCGACAACCCCTTCAAGCTCGACATCCACGATGGGATCATCGAGATAGAGGGCGAGGATGTTATCATGTGCGAGGCAGGAAGCTGCCTTAAAGACGCTTACCTCGCCGCGATGAAGGCTCACTTCCCCTTTGACGGAAGAAAGCTCCCCGAATATTTCTTCTCCACCGCACAGTACAACTCGTGGATGGAGTTCACCTACAACCCGACCCAGGAGGGCATACTCGCCTACGCTCACGCTATCGTCGATAACGGCTTTGAGCCTGGTATACTTATAATCGACGAGGGCTGGCACCTCGGCTACGGTGATTGGCGATTTGATCCGTATAAGTTCCCGGAGCCGAAGAAGATGGTGGACGAGCTGCACGAGATGGGCTTCAAGATCATGCTTTGGGTAGTGCCGGCGGTATCTCCCGACGGGCAGTATTTTATAAACCATTATTTCAGCTATCTCCCCTCCGCTCACAAGAATGCGGGAAAGCTTTTCATAAGAAACAAGAAGAAGCGCCCCGGCATATTCGGATGGTGGAACGGCTTCTCGGCACTCCTCGATCTCCGCAAGGAGGAGGATATAGAATTTCTCGGCTCACAGCTCGATCGCCTCATGAGCGAGTACGGAATCGACGGCTTCAAGTTTGACGGGGGCACCGTCGGAATGTACCATCAGCGCAACATGATAAACGGCGAGCCGATGGAGGATCACGATCCACACGCCATGAATATAGCATGGAACGAGTTCGGCCGAAGCTACGAATATCACGAATTCAAGGATACCTATAAGGGCGGCGGAAAGAATTGCATACAGCGCCTCTGCGACAGAGGACACCGCTGGGATACCGACGGCATCAACACCCTCATACCAAGCTCAATAATGCAGGGACTTATGGGCCATCCGTTCATATGCCCCGACATGATCGGCGGAGGCGAGTGGTCGTACAACAACATCCCCGGCTTTAAGGTAGACGAGGAGCTTTTTATCCGCATGGCGCAGGTATCTGCGCTCTGCCCGATGATGCAGTTCTCCTGGGCTCCGTGGAGAGTTCTGTCGAAGGAATCTCTTGCTCTCGTGCGCGACGCCGCCATGCTGCACAAGCGCATGGCTCCGGAGCTGCTTCGTCTCGTAAATGAAAGCGAGACGGAGGGAGAGCCTATCCTACGCTGCCTCGAGTACAACGATCCTCACAAGGGCTACGAGGCGGTGCACGACGAATATATGGTAGGAAAGGATATACTCGTCGCTCCGGTCGTGACAAAGGGCACCGTTTCGCGCGACGTTATATTTCCGACGGGCACTTGGTGCGACGAGGACGGAAACATTTTCGAGGGCGGAAGAACGTATACCCTCGATTCCCCCATCGAAAAGCTGCTCTGGTTCAGACGCAAATAAGAATAATGATAAAGCTGCGGACGAGAACTCCGCAGTTTTATATTTTTACATTTTAATTTGTTAAAAAGTATTTACTCGGTGTAAAAAATGTAGTATAATTACCATATAAGGCTTTATCATAGGAGGAAAAGGACGTGCCGAAGAATATAAGAAACGAGAACATCGACTATCTCTTTAAGGCGATACTTTCGCTTGAATCAATAGATGAATGCTATGACTTTTTCGAGGACCTTTGCACCATATCCGAGCTTCAGGAGATGGCAAAAAGGATGAACGCGGCAAAAATGCTGCACGAAAATATGATATACACCGATATCGTTGAAAAAACAGGGCTCAGCACAGCTACAATAAGCCGTGTAAAGCGCTGCCTCAACTACGGCAACGACGGATACGCCTCGGTGCTCGCAAAGCTGGAAAAGAAAAATGAAGCTTGAGCAATACGGGTATCTTGCGCCCTATTACGATAAGCTCAACGCGGATATAGACTACTCCGCGTGGGCTTCCTTTATCGAATCGGTGTTGTCACGCAACGGAATAGCAAGCGGAGACTTAGTGCTCGACCTCGCCTGCGGAACCGGCAACATAACGCTCGAGCTTGCGCGGCGCGGCTATGACATGATAGGCGTGGATTATTCCGCCGAGATGCTTTGGGCGGCAAGAGAGAAGCTGATGCTCCCCGAAAATGCGGATATGTCAGACAAGCTCCTTTTGATACAGCAGGATATGAGAAGCTTCGAGCTCTACGGCACGGTAAAGGCGGTGGTATGCTGCCTTGACAGCATAAACTATCTTCTGAGCGACGAAGACCTCGACCAGTGCTTTTCGCTTGTGCGAAACTACATCGAGCCGGACGGAATATTCATATTCGATGTAAATACTCGGTATAAATTCGAGAATGTATACGGCGACAACGCCTACATACTCGAGGCGGACGGAGTTTATTGCGGCTGGCAGAACAGCTACGATCCCGACTCACGTCTCTGCGATTTCGATCTCGACATATTTGCGGAGGATGAGGACGGCGGATATACACGATTCAGCGAAACGCAGACCGAGCGTTGCCACAGCGATGAAACGTTGCGGCATTATCTTGAGAAGAACGACTTCGAGGTTATTTATGTCGCATCCGATCTCGACATGACCCCGGTTTCACCGTCCGACGAGCGACATCACTATATATGCAGATGCAAAAAGACCGTTTAAATGCTTTGAGGGAGCCTCCCTCAAAGCATTTTTCGCTATGATTTCGCTCAAGCGAAATTTCCGTCCATGTGGAAAAATAATTGAAAATAACGCTGAAAATCAAAAAATAGATATTGACATCGCCCTGAAATTGTGCTATAATGTCACACGTTGGTGATATTGCGGAATTGTGTAACGGTAGCACGGCAGACTCTGACTCTGTTTGTGAGGGTTCAAATCCTTCTTCCGCAGCCA
>CAZSUR010000088.1:0-5833 GCA_964610075.1 uncultured Lachnospiraceae bacterium | reverse complement strand
TGCCCGAGCCAAGGCGGAGATAGAACGGATTCTTTAGCGGTCACGCAACTGAATAAAAGCATACGAAAAGCCTTCGGAGAGATTTTCCTCTCCGAAGGCTTTTATCTTCAAACATATGCTACCCATCGTGTCACAGCTCAAGCGTTATGATATATCCTCCCGTATTGTCGGGAGATATCACGGCGCGCTCAAACTCGGTCGGGAGCAGAAGCTCGCCGTCGTCGCGCGGCATTTGCCTCGATATGAGATATTCCTCCGCCTCGTACCACGCACTGGGCTCAAGCGAGGAGATATACTCCTCAAGCGTTATATGACCGTTGTATATTATCCTCGCGTGAGGCTCACCGACGTATCTTATATGCCACGGCTCATACTTCATCCCCGTTTTCGCCTGACCGAAGATGGGATATCGTATAATAAAGCCGTATTCGGAGCACTCTGAGTTTACGAAGCGACCTGCCTCGGTTTTCAGAAAGCCGTAGCTCGCGTAAAACTTCACGTAAACATCAAGCGCCAGCCCCGTCTCGTGCACGATAGTTTTCTTCATAATTTCAAGCCACGTCCTCTCATTTCAACTCACGCAAACGATTATACCAGAATCGAGCGCGTTTTTCAATGCGCACAAAAACGGCAGAGGCTTTTACACCTCTGCCGTTATAGTTGCTTTTAATGATTCAAAGCATCCAACAGATTTGTGAATATCTGAGCAACCTGAGCTCTTGTTGCCAAACCGGTGGGAACCATATTGTTGTTGATTCCGTTTATAATACCTGTCTCATAGCACATCGTAACAGCATCAATAGCCCACGATCCGACAGTATTAAGATCGGCAAAGCCTATCGGGCCTCTCAAAGAATCAAGGGTAATGTTATAAGCATCAAGGAGACGCTTGATCATTACGCACATCTGCTCGCGAGTGATGTTTCCGTCGGGATCAAAGGTGGTGGGTGTCATACCGTTAACGATACCATTATCAACAGCCCACATAACATCCTTATAGAACCACTGATCCTTATTCACGTCGCTGAACACCTCGGGTACGTTAGTATAATCATCGAGATCGGCGCCGACGAGATTTGTTACAACACGAACGAACATAGCTCTGCTCATGTTCATATCGGGAGCAAAGACGGTAGGCGAAACTCCGCCGAAGAGCCCCTCGGAAACGGCAACTCTGATAGCCTCTGTGTACCATGCATTCGGAACGAGGTCGGTGAAATCGCCGAGAACATCGGGAGTATTATCTTCAATAGCCTTGTCGCAAAGCGATTTAACAAGCGCAGCGCTTGCAACAGACTCGTATACGCGGATGTTAGAGAAGTAGTAACCCTCGGAAGGATATGCGCCGGTATTCTGGAAGTAGTAGGATACAGATCCGAACTCAAGGTTAAAGTTGGTCTTTATAGTATTCTTTCCGGTGTCGCCGCTATATGCGAGCTGACCGTTGATGTAGAGGTACTGCTTACCGTCGGTATCCTCAACACGTACTACGTGGAGCCACATATCTGTCGGGAAGGTTTCTGTGTATCCGCTCTCGATATGAACGTCGTCTTCAGACGAGCCGCCAAGCCAGAGTCCTGCCCAGTTTCCGTTTTCCCAACGGTTGAGGTTGAAGTTTATCTCGTCCGAGCGAACGAGAGTGTGAAGGTTTGTATCGGAGCCTTCAAGCTTTACGAACATTTCAACGGTAAGACCGTTTGTGTTATCCACACCTGCAACACGCAAAAACGAGTTGTGGTCGGTCTTCGGCATATAGTATACGGGCTTCTTAAGCAAGGTGTCCTTAACTATCGCACCGGTAACCGAGGGGATAGTTCCCGCATCCTTACCCGTTACCGAGTTTGTGATGCTGCGAACGTCCTCCGTGTCGTGGCTGAGACGTCCGTATTCGGTGCAGTTGATCTGCATATCGAACATCTTTGTAGCGTTAAGTTCGGTCATATTTGTCGGTGCCTGAGCTGATGCCGTCATAGGAACGGCCACAACAAGCGATGCCATCACCATTAAGACGGTAAGAAGAAGGGAGATTCCTCTCTTTTTCATGTTTCTCATTTTCATCCTCCTGAGAATTTTTGTAGATTTGCATTGCCGGGATTAACCAGATCTGCCTCTGTATAAATTTTATCATTTTATTTTGTCCTTTGTCAATTGAAAAAAAACAACTTTTTCAATTTTGGCAATCTGGATATATTTTGAGCCGAGTATAGTCGATTTCAACAATTATTGTTAAAAAAGAAAAGCGATTTTATGACCGTAGTTTATTTAAATTATAGATATTTTGTGAATATTAAAATATTAGATTTTTATTCATGTACATATTGACGAAGCCCCGAAAAAATCTTGCAAATACACATGTTTTATGATAGAATGTTACAGTAACGTCGCATTAAATATAATGATAAAAATGCACCATATATTTTACGAGGGGAATCCACATGATAGATATTTCAATACTCGGCTTCGGAACGGTCGGAAGCGGCGTCGCTGACGTTTTAACACAGACCGGCGCCGAGATCTCGGCACAGATAGGCGAAGATATAAATATAAAATACATCCTCGATCTGCGCGACTTTCCCGAGCATCCGCTCGGCGACCGCGTCGTCCACTCCTTCGATATCATCGAAAAGGACGAAAGCGTAAAGATAGTAGCAGAAATGATGGGCGGAGCGCATCCTGCATACGACTTTACCCTGCGCGCGCTCAAGGCGAAGAAGAGCGTCGTCACATCGAACAAGCAGGTAGTTGCAACCTTCGGAGATGAGCTTCTCGCAGTCGCAGCCGAGAACGGCGTGCGCTATATGTTCGAGGCGAGCGTCGGCGGCGGAATACCGATAATCCGCCCGATAAACGACTCGCTTGCAGGCGACGATATATACGAGATAGACGGCATCCTCAACGGAACGACAAACTATATATTAAACGAGATGTCCGCAAAGGGCAAGGATTTCGATACAGCCCTGAAGGAAGCGCAGGCACTCGGCTATGCCGAGGCAAATCCGGCGGCAGATGTTGACGGCCTCGACTCGTGCCGTAAGATATGCATCCTTGCGGCGATAGCCTTCGGAAAGCTCGTGCCGGACACGATAGTTCCGACTCGCGGAATACGCGATATAACGAAAGAGGATATGGCGAACGCCGAAGCTGAGGGCTGCACCATCAAGCTGATAGCTCGCGCAGTCAAGCTGGCTAACGGAAAGGTACACCTCTCGGTCGCTCCCTGCAAGGTTAGCAGATCGAATCCGCTTGCAGGCGTATCCGGAGTATATAACGGCATCCTCGTAAAGAGCCGCATCGCCGGAAGTCTTATGTTCTACGGTCAGGGTGCAGGCAAGCTGCCGACCGCAGGAGCGGTCATGAGCGATATCATCGACATAGCGATGCATCTCGGTACCGAAACGCGAAAGCAGCTCTGGACACGCGACGAGAGTTGCCTTGTCACGGTACTGCCGGAGGATGTAAAGACTGACCTCGGTGACGAAATAGTAGAATTTTAAGAAACAAGCTTACAACAAGGAAGTAAAGCTCCGCTTTGCTTCCTTGTTTTTTGCATAAACAGACGCGGCAATGCGTATCCGAGGTAAGCAACAAGCGGAGCTACCGTCCGCGGAGTCGCCGCTCGCATTAAAGGATACGTACAATAGCGTCGCACAGCGCTTCGCGGCAATAACCAAGGCACACCTCACGCTCGAGATGTGCCTTCTTTGTTTATTTTTGATATTTTCGGCTTACAGGTTGCCCATAAGCTTGACCATTACCGCCTTTTGAGCGTGAAGTCTGTTCTCCGCCTCGTCGAATATCTCGTTCGCATGAGCCTCGAAAACGTCCGCCGTTATCTCCTCTCCGCGATGTGCCGGCAGGCAATGGAGCACCATCGCATCCTTTGCGGCAAGCTTCATGACCGAGGAGTTTATCTGATATCCGTCGAATATCTTCTTTCTCTCGTCAGCTTCGCTCTCCTGACCCATGGAAGCCCATACGTCGGTGTATACAACATCAGCTCCGCGCACAGCGTCCTCGATCGAGTGGGTGCAGAGGAAGCTTCCGTTATCCTGCGCCCACTTCATAAGCTCGCCGTCCGGCTCGTATCCCTCGGGGCACGCGACCGATACTCCCATGCCGAGCTTGATTCCTCCGGCGATAAGTGAGTTCGCCATATTGTTTCCGTCACCGATAAAGCACATCTTCAGTCCCGAAAGATCGCCCTTATGCTCTCTTATCGTCATAAGATCGGCAAGCACCTGGCAGGGATGAGCATAGTCGGTCAGACCGTTTATTACCGGAATCGAGCCATACTTTGCAAGATCCTCTACCTCCGCCTGCTCGAAGGTTCTTATCATGATACCGTCAAGGTATCTCGACAGCACGCGAGCGGTATCCTCGACCGGCTCTCCGCGGCCCATCTGCGAGTCGTTGGAGCTTAAAAACAGCGCGCAGCCGCCGAGCTCGTACATACCAACCTCAAAGGATACGCGTGTACGGGTGGAGGACTTACGGAATATCATTCCAAGCGTCTTTCCCTCAAGATATTTGTGCTGTGTGTTGTGCTTCTTATCGTATTTAAGCTGATTTGCAAAGTTGAGTATATCTATTATCTCGTCGCGGGAAAGATCCCCAAGTTTAAGTAAATGCTTCATGATTTTATCCACCTTTCGTATTATATCCGCTCTGCTCTCCGCAAAACGGTATTATTTCGCCTCCGAAATTACCTCTTTCAGTATGCCGAGTGCTCGTTTAAGCTCATCCACCGGTATGTTCAGCGCCGGAAGCAGACGCAGCTTATCCTTCGCCGTGAGCACGATAACTCCGCGACGTAGCGCTTCTGCAGCTATTTTTTTCGCATCGCCCGACACCTTTATTCCGAGCATAAGCCCCATTCCGCTGACCTCGAGCACGCCGTCGGCGCCCTCAAGCTCTGCTACGGCGATATCGTGGCGCTCGCGCACGCCGCAAAGCAGCTCGTCGTCAATACGAGAGAGTATGCTGTACGCTCCGGCGCAGCTCATCGGATTTCCGCCGAAGGTCGAGCCGTGGTCGCCCGCCCCGAGGACTCCCTCGGTCTTTTCTCCGAACATCGTAGCTCCTATCGGCAGTCCACCTCCGAGCCCCTTTGCGGTTGTCACGATATCCGGCTCGATGCCGTAGTTCATATATGCATAAAGCTTTCCGCTTCTGCCGTTTCCGCACTGCACCTCGTCTGCGATAAGCAGTATATCCCTCTCGCGGCACAGCTTGTCTATCGCGGAGACGAACTCCGCCGAAAGCGGCTTAACTCCACCCTCGCCCTGGATCGGCTCTATCATAACGGCGCACACGTCCTCGCCTATGCAAGCCTCAAGGCTTTCGATATTGTCCGCCTCGGCAAAGCGGAAGCCGTCCACAAATGGGCCGAAATGCCGATGGAACACCTCCTGACCGGTAGCCGACAAAGTTGCAAGCGTTCTTCCGTGAAAGCCGCCGAGCAAGGTGACTATCGTCTTTCTGCCCTCGCCGTATTTATCGGAGGAATACTTTCTCGCGGTCTTTATCGCGCACTCGTTCGCCTCGGCTCCCGAGTTTGAGAAGAACACCTTCTTCATGCCGGTGCGCTTGCACATCAGCTCCGCGAGCAGTATCTGCGGCGCGCTGTAATACAGATTCGAGGTGTGCTGCAGCTTCATCATCTGATCTCCCACAGCCTTTATCCACTCTATATCACACACTCCGAAGGTGTTGACCGCTATTCCCGTACCGAGGTCAATATAATCGTTTCCGTTTTCATCATATATCGTCGAGCCCGAGCCGGAATCCATTATAAGATCGAATCTCCCGTAGGTATTCGCGATATATTTTTTAT
>CAZSUR010000087.1:0-5968 GCA_964610075.1 uncultured Lachnospiraceae bacterium | reverse complement strand
ATATAATCCCAAATTGTAACAGGTTTTCGGCACGTGCGTGTTACGAGAACATAATATTTCGGCAAACCATTCGAAAGGATGGGACGCAAAGTTAAGTATCTAACCGGATGTTTATCCGTACGATCGGCTGACCGCACTTGAGATATTGGTGCGGTCGTTTTTTATTATCGGGAGGCTTTTTGTGAACAAGGTTCTAAGAGAAGAAAAGAAGTTTTTGCTCAGCATAGATGAATTCATCTCCCTATCAAGCCGCGTCGAGCAGATACTTCCGGGAGATCCGCACAACGGCACTCACGGATACGTTATCCGCTCGCTATATTTCGACACACCGTACGACGGAGATTATTTTGAGAAGCTCGCCGGGATCGAGCTCCGCCGTAAGATTCGGCTCCGCTGCTACGATCCGAGGGCAGACTTCGCCATGCTTGAAATGAAGCAGAAGCAGGGCGCAAATCAGCTCAAGCGCTCGCTTAGAGTATCGCGCGAGGATGCGATCGAGCTGACGCGCGGCAACTACTCTCCCCTGCTTAAATACGACGAGCCGTTCGCGGCGGAGTGCTACGCACTTATGACATACCGCTGCTACCGCCCGAAAACGATCGTTGAATACAACCGCAAGGCGTTTATCGCAAAGGAGAACAAGATACGCATCACCTTTGACAACAACATCGTTTCGACCGAGAGCAGCTTCGAGCTTTTCGACCCGTCACTTAACATGAATCCGGTGCTCGACAAATACGATGTCGTGCTTGAGGTAAAGTTCAACGGATTCCTGCTCGACTATATAAAACGACTTATAAATCCGGCAGACCGAAGCGAGCTTTCGGTAAGCAAATACGTTTTGGCAAGACAGAACGGATATCAAACAAAATTACAATAGACAACGCAAGGAGTACACACAATGAAAGAACAGATCTACAATCTCTTTTCGACGCAAAGCGATATGACGTGGGAAAATATTCTTATGAACATCTCCGTTTCGGCTGTCCTCGGATTCTTTATATTCATCTCCTATCTCATCTCGCACAGAGGCACCATATACAGTAAGAAATTCAATGTGTCACTTGTCATACTGACCACCCTCACCGGAACGGTTATGACGGTAATCGGCAACAATATAGCTCTTTCTCTCGGTATGGTCGGTGCACTCTCGATCGTACGCTTCAGAACCGCGATAAAGGATTCACGCGACACCGTATACATATTCTGGGCTATAATCGTAGGTATATGCTGCGGAGTCGGTGATTTCCATGTCGCATTTATAGGAAGCGGCGTAGTATTCGTTGTAATACTCCTTTTGGGCGCGATAAAGAGCGACAACCGTATGCTTCTCATCATACGCGCCGACAGAGGCTCGCAGCCGATGATAAAATCAACGGTATATAAGCTGTTTGGAAGCAAGGCTACACTGCGCGTCGAGAACACTACACCCGATACCGTCGAGCTCATATACGAGCTGACACAGAAGATGGTACACAAGGCTGAGAAAAATGCAACCGATATCCCCGACTGCATATACAAGATCGGAAACATAGAGTACGTAAACCTCGTTATGCAAAACGATGAGATATCGAACTGATACGGGGAGCGTTATACTTTGAAATACAAGATAATCGGCTGCACGGCGTTCATTTTAGCCGTCGCAGCTGCCGCAGGCATCAGCCTGTCACTGCGCGAGGATACAGGTGAGCGCTACATCCAGCATCTCGAGGAAAGCGCGTATTCTCCTTGTGCGGAGCACGTAAACGACGAGCTTTGCACGCATCTCCCGATAATAAAGATAGACACCGATACAGAGGAGATACCGGGCCTTCCTTACCGTAACGAGGAGACCGGCAAAACCGAGCACACCACTGCCGCCGACGGAAGCTCTACAATAAGAGGAACCGCTGTGGTGTTCGACTCGGACTCAAACAATCATCCGTCCGGCACGCCGACCCTCCAAAGCGATATAAACATAAGGGTGAGAGGAAACTCCTCCCGACATTTCGATAAGCTGCCTTATCTTGTCGAGCTTATAAATCCGGACGGCACGAACAATCCGTGCGAGATGATGGGTATGGCTGCTCACCACGAATGGGCGCTGCACGGTCCGTATCTCGACAAGACGCTTATCCGCAATTATATGTGGTACAGCATATCCCGATCGATAATGGAGTGGGCTCCGAACGTGCGCTTCTGCGAGCTTATACTCAACGGCGAATACATGGGGCTTTACCTTATGACCGAGACGGTCACCGCAGGCGATGACGGAGCACGCATATCGGCTTCTATATCCGAAAAAGGCAGCACCTTTGAGGGATATATACTGCGCCACGACCGCGGAAGCGAAACCGAGATAAAAAACATCGAGCCGTTCAGCATCTACACGATGCGCACCGACAAGATGATAAATATTGTGTATCCGGGAGCAAAAAATCTAACTCCCGAGCTTGCGGAGTCGATAAGGCTTGATTTTTCCGCGTTTGAAAAGGCAATCCACTCGTACGACTTTGACGATGAGGAAGGCTACAAGGGAAATATCGACGTCGATTCGTTTGTCGATTATTTCATCATAAACGAGGTATCGCTCAACCGCGATGCAGGACTGTTCTCCACCTATATCTACAAGGATACGAGCGGAAAATATAAGATGTGCGTATGGGATTTCAACAACTCGCTCGACAATTACGAGGAGGTCGAAAATCCACCTGAGGGCTTTGCCATGTACGGCACACTTTGGTTCAATCGTCTGGTGCAAGACAAGGATTTCACCGATAAGATCGTGCGCCGATACAGAGAGCTGCGCCGTGACATTCTTTCCGACGAGTATCTGAACTCCTTTATCGACGACACGATAGAGTGGCTCGGCCCGGCGGTCGATCGCAACTTTGAGAAGTGGGGCTACTCGTTTGGAGAAGAAAAGGACAGGCTTATCCCGGCAGAGCGCAATCCGCGAAGCTTCGACGAAGCCGTATCGAAGATGCGAGACAGTTTAAACAAACGACTTTCCTGGATGGATGAAAATATCGAGAGCATAAAGCAGTATTCGGCACCCTCTAAAACACACGAAGCACATGAAGCTCACGAGCAGTAAGGAGAAAGCAGAGTGAAAAAGTTTATAATCGCAGTTATTATCCTTATACTGCTTGTTTTGGGACTTGATTACGCATACTTTCACCTGGGAATATATATCCCCTTCCTCGAGCCCTCCGAGATAACCGTCAACGCGATGACCGAGGGGAAAACGATCATGCTTCGCGGAGATGACGGAGAGCTTGAGCCGTTCGAGATAAAGGGAGTCGACCTCGGCTCCGGCTATCCGGGCGAATGGTCGACCGATTTTGCGATAGACAAGGAGACCTACAAGCGCTGGTTTGCGCTCATGCAGGATATGGGCGTGAACACGGTGCGAATATATACGATACAGTCGCAGCCCTTTTACGAGGCGTTTTACGAATACAATACAGGCCGGGACGATCCGTTGTATCTGCTGCACGGAGTCTGGATAAACGACCACGTGATGAACTCGTACAAGGATGCGTACCACCGCGACTTTTACGATACCTTTCTTCGAGACTGCAAAACTATGGTGGATATAATCCACGGAAAGAGAAAGCTTAACCTCGGCAGAGTATCAAGCGCCGGTCACGGAAGCTATCTGAACGATATATCGGAGTGGGTCATAGGCTACATACTCGGAGTCGAATGGGAGGATCTCGTCGTTGCCTATACCGATGACAAATACAAGGACGACGAGGAGATAAGGAGCTACAAGGGAGAGTATTTTTACACCTCCGATGATGCCTCCGCATTCGAAGCGATGCTCACCCGTGTAGCGGACAAGCTGACCGAGTATGAGACGCGACGCTACGGCGAGCAGCGCCTCACCGCCTTTGCAAACTGGCCGACGACCGATCCGTTCGACTATACGGGGATAGACACCGCGGTGGTAAAGAAGTGCGCTTCGGTCGACGTCGAGCATATCCTCTCGACCGATAAATTCCTATCCGGTCACTTCGCGTCATATCACGTTTATCCCTACTTCCCGGATTATCTCACATACGTCTCCGATTGGAGCAAGTATGAACTTGACGAGAGCGAATTTATCAACGAAAGCGGAAGTCTTAATACCTATCTTGCGTATCTTTCGATGCTCGCAGAGCATCACAGCATACCGGTGGTAATATCCGAGTTCGGCATTCCAACCTCGCGCGCTATGGCTCATATAGACGTGAACACCGGGCGCAATCAGGGAGCGATGAGCGAATCGGAGCAGGGCGAGGCTCTGATCGAATGTTATAAAGATATAAAGGCGTCGGGCTGCGCCGGAAGCTGTATATTCGCATGGCAGGACGAATGGTTCAAGCGTACCTGGAATACCCTTCACTCGGTAGACCTGAAGCGCAACCCCTATTGGTCGGATTATCAGACAAACGAGCAGTTCTTCGGCATCCTCACATTCGACCCGGGAGATACCGAAACTATCGTGTGCGTTGACGGCGACAGCTCCGAGTGGAGTGATGCAAACACGGTGGCAGAGAACGGAGACACGTCGGTAGCTATGAGATACGACGAAAAATATCTCTACTTCCTTCTGCATAAGCCCGGGCTCTCCCCTGACAGCGAGCCGATATATCTTCCGATAGATACAACACAGAAATCCGGAAGCAACTACTGCGAGAATTTCGGCTTTAAGACCGATCGCGCAGCGGACTTCGTGCTTGTGCTGAACGGCATCGACAACAGCCGCGTAATGGTGCAGGAGAGATACGAGGCGCTCCGTTCGACCTATTCGACCGAGATATATAAATTCAACACCTACGAAACAGGACATATACCGGACGCAGCCTCTCCCCTTTTCAAGAATATTGACCTAATCCTTCACAAAAAAGAGGTAACGACGGCAAGAAGTGACGATACGCTTGCCATGACCTTTGAGACCGGGAAGCTACGCCACGGCAACGCAGATCCGGAAAGCAAGAGCTTCGATTCGCTCGCTGACTTCTGCTACGGAGATGATTGCGTTGAGATAAGACTCCCGTGGCAGCTCCTTAATTTCGGTGATCCGTCCCGGATGATGATCCACGACGATTACTACCTCGAAAACTACGGAATCGCGTTCATTCATATAGATGAGATGTACGTAGGTGTCACCGACGGAAATGACAGCGCGAGAGTCGAGATGAAGCCTCTCGAGCTTAAAGCCTGGGGCAACGACGTAAGCTTCCACGAAAGACTGAAAAGCTCCTATTACGCACTGAAGGAGCTTTGGGGAGGCGATGAGTAAATGAATATAGAAAACATGATATACGTTTACCTTTTCGTCTGCCTTTCGATGATAGTGTTCAACGTTGTTACTGCGATAATGTTCAAGCGCAGAGATAAAAAAACGGTTAGAGTAAGCGAGAGCTTCAAACGAAGGGTCGAGCGCCAGCTCGACCGCGTGCGTCTCGGTATGCCGTGCGATGCAAGACACAGACGCTACCTTGCTTCAAAACTGAAACGCTCCGGAAACATGATAGTCTTCGACCGTATGCTCGAGTCGGTCTATATAAACGACGCCGAGGCGGTAAAGCGCTACCTCTCCGAGCTTGATTCGGTATTCGTCGCGCTCTGTGCCTATTGGTGCGGCAAGGATCGCATCGAGGCGGCGTTCTTCCCATACATAATAAAGAAATACCGCATCATCGCGTTCAAGACCTACCCTACGATAAACGAGATGCTGCTCGGACTGCTTGACGAGCCGTCAATATACTGCCGTGAGAATGCAATGCAGGCGCTTTATACGACCGGCGACAGCGAGTGCATCATGGAAGCACTGAAAAGGATAGACAAAAGCGAGCTGTTCTATCACGGAAAGCTTATAAGCGACGGGCTTCTAAACTTCGTCGGAAGCGCGAGGGAGCTCACGGCGAGGATGATCGAGGCGTTCGACGACTTCTCTGTCGATATGCAGATAAATTTTCTCAACTATATGCGATTTTCA
>CAZSUR010000086.1:0-5979 GCA_964610075.1 uncultured Lachnospiraceae bacterium | reverse complement strand
GCCTGCGTAGCTATATCATTTTTTGCACCGATGGAATAGGAGTTATTCCGTGAAAGCAGTTCTGCATCCTCATCGAAGCAAAGTATGCCGCAATCGTCCTTATCGGACAAAAAATCATATACCTTATCATCATCGCCGTCAAGAATTATAACCGGCGCATCGGGAGCATAATGCCGATATTTCATACCGGGAGCCATAGGCTTCCCGTCATAGCGCTCGGTCACGCAGCGATCGAGCCGCACCTCTCCGCAGACGTCGCAGAGCATCTCGTATGTGACCGCACCCGGGCGAAGTATGACAAGCGCTCCGTCCTGCTCCTTGACTATAGTCGATTCGAGCCCGATCGCACACTCTCCGCCGTCGATAAGCATATCGACGCGGCCGGAAAGATCTGTCTCGATATGTGCAAATGAGGTAGGACTCGGCTTTCCCGAAAGATTGGCAGACGGTGCCGCGATAGGCACTCCGCACACCTCAAGCAGCCGATGAGCCGTCGGATTTGACGGAACTCTTAACGCTACGCTCGAAAGTCCGCCCGTAACCTCGTCCGGAATTATCGGCTTCTTTTCGAGTATCACTGTAATTGGGCCGGGCATGAACGCCTCAGCCAGCTTTTTGAAGGTGGGGGTAACGCAGGCGTATTTTCCAGCCTCAGATGCATCCGCAAGATGCACTATAAGCGGATTATCGCTCGGCCTGCCCTTTGCGGCATATATCTTTTTCGCGGCAGTGCCGTCAAGCGCATTTCCTCCGAGTCCGTATACCGTCTCGGTGGGGAACGCGACAAGTCCGCCGCCTCGTATTATTTCCGCCGCTCGCTCAAGCGATGCCTGATCGGCGTTTCTTACAAGCTCTGTATTCAATCCCGTTACTCTCCCGTTTCTGCGCTCTGCTTAAGCTTTTCCGCCGTATCTGCGGTCACGAGCGCATCTATCATATCGGATATGTTGCCGTTGAGGAAGCTGTCAAGCGAATGTATCGTATATCCTATACGGTGATCGGTCACCCTTCCTTGCGGATAGTTATACGTGCGTATTCGCTCGCTTCGGTCGCCGGTACCGACCTGGCTCTTTCGAGCCGAGGCGATCTTTTCATTCTGCTCGCTCAGCTTCTGATCGTACAGCTTGGTACGCAGCAGCTTCAAAGCCTTGTCCTTATTTTTGAACTGGCTTCGCTCGTCCTGGCACTCGATTATTATTCCGCTCGGCTTATGATACAGGCGTATCGCCGACTCGGTCTTATTTACGTGCTGTCCGCCAGCACCGCTGCTTTTTATCGTCTCTATCTTGAGATCCGCCGGATTTATGTCCACCTCGACCTCCTCCGCCTCCGGGAGCACCGCCACCGTAACAGTAGAGGTGTGTATCCTTCCGGATGCCTCAGTCTCGGGGACGCGCTGGACGCGATGAACGCCGCTTTCGAACTTCAGTCTCGAATACGCGCCGTCACCGATTATCATAAACGATATCTCCCTAAAGCCGCCGAGACCTGTTTCGTTCGAGCTCACCGGCTCCGAGCGAAAGCCGACCGATTCCGCATACATCGTATACATACGATACAGCACCGAGGCGAACAGTGCCGCCTCCTCTCCGCCGGCTCCCGCGCGGATCTCCATAATTACGTTTTTCGAATCGTTTTCATCGCGTGGCAGAAGCAATACGGTAAGCTCGGAATAGAGCGGATCGAGCTTCGCCTTGCAGGCAAGCTGCTCCTCAAGCGCCAAAGCCTTAAGCTCGGCGTCGTCGCTCTCGTCGATTATCTGCTGCGCCTCGTCTATCGCGAGAAGCGCCGCAGAATATTCCCTAAACTTCTCGATTATCGGAGTAAGATGCTTGTATTCGCGCATGAGCCGAGCCATGCGATCCGGCTCCGTCGCGGTCTCCGGCAGGGAAAGCTCCGCCTCTATATCATTGTAACGCTTTTCCGCTTCCTTTAACTTTTCAAGCATAAAAATCTCCTCAAATAAAATCCAACGCCGTTATCCTGCGCGCACGCGAGTTTTTGTCGTATATGGCGCTCGTCAGCTGCGGTTGAACGCAACGAATGCGCGATATGTCATGTACAGATCCGCCTTCGATATTACCTCGTAGGGTGCGTGCATGGATACTACCGGCACACCGAGGTCAACGGTATCTATATTGTACTTCGAAATGTATTTTGCAACAGTTCCGCCGCCGCCTGCGTCTACCTTTCCGAGCTCACCCGTCTGCCAAACGACACCGGCACGGTTGAATATATCGCGAACGAGTCCGATAAACTCTGCCGATGCATCATTGGTACTCGATTTTCCTCTCGAACCGGTGAACTTTGTGAGAACAACGCCGTTGTTTACGTAAGAGGAATTCTTGCGTTCAAATACGTCTGCAAAGTTGGGGTCGTACGCCGAGTTAACATCGGCGGAGAGGCATCTCGAGTTAGCTCTCATAGCAGCGCTGCTAACACCCTGCGATCTTGCGATCTCCTCAAGGAAATCGAAGAAGATATAGGACTGCATACCGGTATTTCCGTCGCTTCCCGTCTCCTCCTTATCTGCAAGGATAAGCATATCGGTGCGCTCTGCATCCTCGCTGTCGAAGAATGCGGTGAGAGCGGAGTAGGAGCAAACGCGGTCATCGTGGCCGTAGCTTCCGATCAGGCTACGGTCAAAGCCGATATCTCTTGCCTTGAACGCGGGAACAGCCGAAAGCTCTGCGGAAAGGAAATCCTCCTCGGTGATGCCGTACTTCTCGTTAAGTATGGAAAGAATATTTAAGCGAAGCGAATCCTTCTTATCGCTTCCGGGAAGCGGACGCGAGCCAACCAGAAGATTCAGTCCCTCACCGGGGATGCCCTCGCTCATCGTCTTTTTCATCTGCTCGTATGCGAGATGCGGAAGCAGATCGTTTATGTAAAAGAGCGGCTCATCCTCATTTTCACCGATCTTTACAGTTACCTTCTCACCGTTCGCCTTAACGATAACTCCGTGCAACGAAAGGGGGATAGCTGTCCACTGATACTTCTTTATGCCACCGTAATAGTGGGTCTTGAAGAAGGTCATCTCGCCCTCCTCGTAAAGCGGATTCTGCTTGAGGTCGATTCTCGGAGAATCAATATGTGCAGCGGAAATGTTTATACCCTCTGCAACCGAGCGGGTTCCTATTCTGAAGATATAGAATGCCTTGCCGCGGTTGTTGTAGTAGTATTTTCCGCCGACCTCTATCTTATCACCGAAGGAATACTTCTTGTAGCCCTTTGCCTCTGCAGCGGATACGGCATAGTCAACAGCCTCACGCTCCGTCTTGCAAAGATCGAGGAACTTCTTGTAATCCTCGGAGTAAGCATAGGCCTTGTCTATCTCCTCCTCGCTTACAGCCGTAAAGACGTTCTTTCTTTCATAGCCGAGCTCTTTTTCAAGCTTCTCTTCTCTTTCGTACATAGTACACACTCCTTTTGTATATTTATATAATTATTATTGATCTAAATCGTATAGGCGCAGGTAGTGCTCCTTCGCCGTCGATATCTTCTCAAGATACCCTCTCGTTTCCTTGAACGGAATGTTCGTAAGGCTGGCGCCGTCCTCCGAATACTCGGGATTTGCAAGCCACTCCCTCACTCGGTTGATGCCGGCGTTGTAGGCGGCGTGAACAAGCTGCATATCTCCCAGAATATCGCGAAGATACGCGATGTAGTAGACTCCGTAATCTATATTGGTGTACGGATCGAGCAGCATATCCTCCGTAACGGTGGCGCCTCGCTTATCGGCAAGCCATATAAAGGTGTCGGGCATGATCTGCATAAGTCCGACAGCTCCGCGAGAGGATACCGCATCGGGTGCAAAGCCGCTCTCCGTATGGATTACGGCGCATATATCCGCGACCGACACACCGTACCGCTCAGATGCACAAACGATCTCCTCGGCGTACTCGAGGGGATAGTATCTCACCATAGCCCGGTAGTAAACATATACCGAGGCGGAAGACAATGCCAACAGAACGATGAATATCTTAAGTATCGCGCCGCCACCCTTATTTTTTTGCTTTTTCTTCAATCTTCGAGACCCCGATTACCTTTATTATGGCATCTACCTGCCTCGTAAGCTCCTCCTTTTCGGTCGAAGCATCATTCGTTATTATATAATCTGCGTTTTTGCGATAGAACTCGTTATCATGCTGATTTTGCAGACGTCGAAGCGCAGAGTCGCGGTCGAGTCGATCACGCGAGATTATCCGCGATATCCTCGTATCCGTATCGGCTGTAACCGCCACTGTAACGTCACATTCCGCGTCAAAGCCGCTTTCGTATAACAACGGAGCGTCTATTATCGCCGCAGGATAAGAGCGGCTCTGCTCGGAGAGCCATCTGCGGCACTCGTCAAGTATATATCGGTGAGTTATCGAGTTTAGCGTCGAGAGCTTATTTGCATCATTAAATACTATATCGCGGACGCGTGCACGATCCATCTCTCCGTCCTCGAGAAGTATATCCTCACCGAACGCCTTGCAAAGCTCGCGCAGGCACGCGCTCCCGGCACGGCAGACCTCTCTTGAAACGAGATCGGTATCAAGACACGGGATGCCGCGAGCCTCGAAAAATCGCGAAACGTAGCCCTTTCCGCTTCCGCTTCCTCCGGTAAGTCCGATGACCGTCATAGGCTCGCCTCCGTGACCGAGTCAACGTCGACGATTGCGCCGCCACGCTCAGCCGAGAGATATGCCGCGTCGATCACCCTTTGTACGTGCGCTGCATCTGAGAAATTCGGGGTTGGCATAATGTCGTTTTTCACGCCGGAAATAAAATTGTACATACTTCCTATATGTCCGCGAAGCCAACCTGCCGGAGCCTTGACTCCCGGGAATACTCCACCCGGCGCCGGATATCTGCCGACACATTCGATGCGAGTGAAGCCTCCGTCACCTCCGAGCACGCCGCCGGCGCGGCTGCCGTCGTAATAGTAGAGCCAGTTCGGCTCCATTAGCCGAAAGCGCAATGCTCCCCTGCTGCCGAATATATCAAGCTCGAGATCGTCGTTTGTACCGAATGCAAGCTTGTTCGCCTCTATCGTGCCGACAGCACCGCACTCGAGCTCAGCTGTGGCGTAGAACGCCTCCTCGGCGTTGGTAGACCAGCTCTCGCCGTTACTGCCGCATCTGCTCGGATATGCTATCTGCGCGCGCCCCGATATATTTTTCACGCTTCCGCAAAGATGATATATAAGATCTATCGCGTGCGAGCCGAGGTCGAAAAGCACTCCGCCTCCGCAGATATCCTTGTTCTGCTTCCAGCCGGCAGGACGAAGCGGATCGGTACAGCTCGAATGATAGTAAGCACATCTGAATGAAACGATATCACCAAGCCTGCCGTCGGAGATAAGCTGCTTTGCGCGCATTATCGGTGCAAGGAAGCGGTTGTTGAACACGACCGTGTTTGCAACTCCACGGCGCTCGGCAAGAGCCGCAAGCTCGCTCGCTTGCGAGTAGGATACGCAGAGCGGCTTCTCGCAGTATACGTGCTTACCGTTTTCGATTGCCTTTTTTACCGTATCGAAATGATATACGTTCGGCGTGCATATGCAGACCGCGTCTATATCATTCGAAAGTATGATGTCATCCTCGTCGGCTGAAGCCGAGAGAAAGCCGTATTTCTCCTTTGCCGCCAAAGCGGTCTTGATATTGGAGGTGCATACCGCGGTCGCCTTCACGTCAAAGCTGCTCGGCAGATCGTAAAAATATTTTAGATTATCCAGGGCATAAAGATGGGTTTTACCCATAGCGCCAAAGCCAATAATTCCGATATTCATACGGTAATACCGACACCTCCGTTCCGATAGGATCACATACACCATATATTATACATTCTTTAAAGAAAAAAAACAATATTTTTTTTAGTACTTGAAATTATATTTATTTTGTGTTATAATAGACAGCGTTGATGGTTCAACACCATATGGAGAGGTATCGAAGTGGTCATAACGGGGCTGACTCGAAATCAGTTTGCGAGCAA
>CAZSUR010000085.1:0-5982 GCA_964610075.1 uncultured Lachnospiraceae bacterium | reverse complement strand
GCGACCCTCTCGCAGAAGCAGGTGCACCTGACTGTGCAGAGGTTGAGCTCCCACAGAGCTAGATACGCCCCTCACCGCACAAAGGCGAATCTCGCTTAGAAACAGGTACACCCCATCGTCGCGCAAAGGCAAAGCTCACGCAAGGGCGGCACGTCTCACTCACGCGTAAATGCAGAGCTCATGTAAAGACAGATGCGTCTTACGCTCTGCACAAGCTCCAGACTCATGCAAAGCCGGCACGCCTCACCAATCACGCAAAAATAAAAGATCCCGTTGATACCTCAACGGGATCTTTTATTTTATGGGGTGAGTAATCGGGTTCGAACCGACGGCCTTCAGGGCCACAACCTGACGCTCTAACCAACTGAGCTATACCCACCGTACAGTGGCGTACCTTGGGGGATTCGAACCCTCGACCTACTGCTTAGAAGGCAGTTGCTCTATCCAACTGAGCTAAAGGTACACATATTACTGCGACTTCGTCATTATACCACACCTTAAATGATATGTCAATAGATTTTTTCTATTTCAATATCGTAAAAAATACGCATATATATTTTAATAAAATGAAAAAAAAGGACTGCATCTATTGATTTTTAAGGAAAAGTGTATTATCATTTAAGAAGTGTAAATATTTTCATGCAAGGGTATAAAGTCCGACGCATGACAGCTATAAAGGAGAAATGCAAAATGAAAACCGAATTTAAGAGAATAGGAGTGCTCACCTCCGGCGGAGATGCACCCGGAATGAACACCGCAGTTCGCGCGGTAGCACGTTACGCTTTGAGCCGCGGAGTTGAGGTAATGGGAATATACGAGGGATACCAGGGACTCATCAACGGTGAGGGCTACATAAAGAAGTTCGAGCCGCATGATGTTTCGAACATCCTGAACATCGGCGGAACGGTTCTCTACTCCGCACGCTGCCTCGATTTCAAGAGCGAGGAAGGAATGCAGGCTGCTATAAATAACTGCCGCAAGTTCGGAATAGACGGAATCATCGCAATCGGCGGAGACGGCACCTTCAGAGGCGCATCCGACCTTTGCGCAAGAGGAATCCCCTGCATAGGAATCCCCGGAACGATCGACCGTGACATCACGTCGACCGACTATACGATAGGCTTTGACACCGCAACCAACACCGTTGTCGAGATGGTAGACCGTCTGCGCGATACCTGCGAATCCCACGCTCGCTGCAACGTAGTCGAGGTAATGGGAAGAAACGCAGGCTACATAGCACTCGAGTCGGCTATCGCAACGGGAGCTGTCGCAGTTGCCGTAAAGGAAACTGATTTCGACGAGGCTGCAGCAATAGAGAGAATCCGTGAGGCAAGAGCCGCAGGAAAGAGAAACTTTATAGTTATCGTAGCAGAGGGCGTTGAAAACTACGCCGAGGGACTCGCAAAGAGGATCCAGGAGCAGACAGGCGTCGAGACCAAGTTCGCACGTCTCGCTCACGTTGTACGCGGAGGCTCGCCTACGCTGAGAGACAGAGTAGCTGCCGCAAAGATGGGCGTTGCAGCGGTAGAAATGCTGTTTGACGGAAAAATGAATATGTTTGTCTGCGAGCGCGACGGAAAGATCACCGGACGCGACATAGCCGAGGGTATAACGATAGACCGTATGTACAAGAAGACGTTCACCGACGAGGTAAAGTTCGATATATCCGAGCTTGACAAGTACTCCCCCGAAAAGCAAGAGGAGATAAAGGAATTTGTCAAGATGAGAACGGCGGAGGTAAAGAGCCTTCTCGCATTGGCTGACGATCTTTCGGGATACTGCCTCAAGTAATCGTATCGCTCACGGGAGCCGATATCCGCACGATGCGGTGAAGGTGTACCCATAGGCTAAAACCCACGGCAAATATCACAAAGTGTTATCGCGCCGATGGTGCATAAAAAGCCACAAACGATTCGCATCAACACCGCGTTTGCAGCATATGATATGCTCGGGCGCGGTGTTTTTTAACCGATAATATGAAAGGAAGGACTATATGAAGGACGACAGATTTTCAAATATACCCGAAGATGAGGATTGCCGGCAACCGGTGCGAAAGCTGAAAGCTCGCTCGCACGCAGGCGCAACGATCGCGGTATGTATTATTATAATTCTCGGGCTTGCGTCCTTTGCTTTCATCGCGTTGGTGCTGACACAGGGGATAGATTTTCTTGTGCGCGGCGATGAGACGACTCCGCCCGAAACGACCGCTCCGCTCGAGACCGCTCCCGTCACCGAGGTGGAGACCGAGAGCGAGGAAGAAAAGATAACCGAGCTGTACGATATGCAGCAGTACGATGAAGAAATGATAGGACAGGGCGAGCTGATCCTTGTAAATCCGGAGCACGAATACTCCTTCTACGTACCGGAGAAGGATATAGTTTCCGTTTACGACAACAAGAGCTCCGATTATCTCGTGTCGGACACGAATCTTCGTCTGCGGCGCGACGTCATAACGGCGCTAAACGACATGATGAGCGAATTCAAGGCGGATACCGGGCACTCGGACGTGATGCTTCGCACCGGATACCGCGACAAGGCAACGCAGGAGAAGCTCTACTCTGATAAGGTGTCGGCGGTAGGTGAAGAGGAGGCACTCAAAACCGTCTCCCCTGCCGGTCACAGCGACTATCACCTGGCGACCTCGTTCTATGCGGTAATATACAACGACGGAGCCATACTTCCGCTCGAGCGCAACTCCGAATACAGCACGTGGCTGCTCGAAAATTGCCACAAATACGGATTTATCCGGCGTTTTCCGCCGGATAAATCCGACAAGACCGGCTTTGCAATAGACGAGTGGCATTTCAGATACGTCGGCGCTCCCCACGCGGAGATAATGTATAAGGAGGAGCTCTGCCTTGAGGAATACATCGAATATCTGCGCGGATATCCGGTATCGGGCGAGCATCTTATATACTCCTGCGAGGACGGAAGCGAATACGAAATATATTTCTCGCCGGCAAATCTCGACAAACCGTCATATCTGCCCCTCCCGAAAAGCGGAGAGTACACAGTATCGGGCAACAATATCGACGGATATATAGTAGCGCATAAAACCAAATAAGCGCGGCACGGAAGGATAAAAATGATAGATCTTCACACTCATTCAAGCGCCTCCGACGGCACATTTTCTCCGTCGGAGCTGATACAAAAGGCAAAGCAGTCGGGCATCGAGGCGATAGCTCTGACCGACCACGACAATACCGACGGGATACCCGAGGCTAAGGCGGCAGCGGATGCCGTCGGCATCGAGCTTGTCAGTGGGGTCGAGCTGTCGGCACTCCCATCGGAGGAGCTGCCCAAGGGGGCAGAGCTGCACATACTCGGATTTGATATTGATATAGAATCGGAGGGACTAAGGAACGGGCTCGCACGGGTAAAGGCCGCGCGGATCGAGCGAGTGCAGACGATGCTGGAAAAGCTCGGAGGCATGGGGATGCCAATAACTCCGGAGGAGCTGAAGGAATACGGCGGCGACGGGATCGTCGGACGCTGTCATATCGCGAAAGCGATGACAGCCATGGGCTACGCCGACAGCATCGGAGATGCGTTCGACAGATATCTTTCGGCAGGCAGACCGGCTTACGTCAGCAACTTCGTGATGGACGCACGGGCGGCGATAGAGCTGATACTGTCCGCAGGAGGTATCCCCTGCTGTGCTCACCTTCACCATCTGCATCTCGAGGGGGACGAGCTGTACGCTTTTCTCAAAAAGCTGAAGGGCTTCGGGCTCGCCGCTATCGAGGGCTACTACCCGGCATATACGAAGGCAATGGGCGAGGAGTACCGCGGAATGGCCACGGCGCTCGGGCTCAAGCTCAGCGGCGGAACCGATTTCCACGGAGCCAACCGCCCGGACGTATCGCTCGGCATCGGCCGCGGAAGCATGAACATTCCGTATTCGGTACTCACCTCCCTGCGAGGATAAGAGTACAGAGGCGCGTTCACCGAGGCTACATGTCCGAGATAACGTATCCGAGATGACGTATGTGAGACGGCGTATACGAGACGAGCTCCGAGAACAAATCGACAAGCCGCTGTCTCCGAGGGCAGGGATTCAAAAATGAATCTCAAAGATGCAGACTCCACAATGCAACGCAAAAGGTGATGAGGCAAAGCGCAATGCGGTGGTATACAAAGCAAAAAAGCTCAAACGCAAATAAGCGCGGTGTGATAACATAATCAAAGCCATCGACGGCTTGAAGCTGAAAAAATAAAAAGCAATTGTGCAGCGTGAGATGATATTTCACGAAACCTCATGGCGCACAAAATCAAAGCGTAATCACCCGGAATCAATTTGCATCTCACACACAACCAAATCCCCCATACAGAACCAAAGCACGAAGCACATAATAAAACAGAACGCAAGGGAAAAATATAAATGCAGCGAACGCTCTCACCCAAGCCGTACAAATCCATAAATTCGGGAGGTACTTATGAAGCACAGAAAAGCGGTCATTATCTGCTCCGTCGCGGTAATTGCACTACTGCTTGCGGCGGCAATATTCCTCGCACTCACAGGAGGCCCGAGAAGCGACGTTTTCCTTGACTCCTATACCGTCTCCGAGGATGGCGAGAGGATCACCCTCAACGTCGGGATCACGAGCAGCGCCGGTCATGTGCGCAAGCTCGAGCGGACAGGCGGAAGCACGAACGGTTATTACACCTTCTATTCGACCTTCGGAATAAACTCGAGAATAGGTGCAAAAAGCTCGTTTGAGATAAATATAGATCAAAATGTCGACGAAATATACTTCTATTCCGGCGACGGCGGATACCGCAAGGTGCTGGAGCAAGATGAGAGCGGCGAATGGCACATGGTGCGCGATGACGCATAAATCACGCCGCAAACATAGCGCACACCTTATTCGTCAAAACCTCGAACGAGCATGAGCTCGGTGGACAAATCCACCGCGTGCAAAATCGCGAACAACTCGTGCAAAAGCCCGATCATCACAACTCAATAAACGCAAAAACCGGAGAGCAGATGCTCTCCGGTTTTGATTTTTACATGTGCGCTGAAATTACTCTGCGCTCTCCTCTTTAGCTTCAGCCTTTTCAGCCTTAGCCTTTGTAGAAGCAGTCTTTTTAGCAGCAGTTGTCTTTGTGCTCTTTGCAGCAGTAGACTTTGCAGCCGGCTTCTTTGCAGCGGTTGTCTTCTTCGCTGCGGGCTTCTTTGCAGGCTCTTCTGCAGTTGCAGCATCGTCTGCCTTTTCAGCCTCAACCTCAGCATTATCAACCTTCTCGGTCTTTTCAGCCTTGGGAGCAGCCTTCTTCGCAGGAGCTTTCTTCGAGGAAGTCTTCTTCTCCTCTTTCTTATCCTCTGCTTCTTCAACAAGCTTGATTATAGCCATCTCGGCAGCGTCTCCTCTACGGGGACCAAGCTTGTAGATTGCGGTATATCCGCCGTTGCGATTCGCATACGTAGGTGCGATAACGTCAAACAGCTTCTTTACTACGTCTTCCTTTGTTATGAAAGCGAGCGCCGCACGACGAGATGCAAGTGTATTCTTCTTGCCCAAAGTTATCATTTTCTCGGTCAAGCTGCGTACTTCTTTTGCTCTGGTAAGTGTTGTTTCGATAGAACCGTTCTCCAAGAGATAGGTAACCATACCGCGAAGCATTGCCTTACGGTGAGCTGTAACACGTCCGAGCTTTCTGGTTCCTGGCATTTCCAATACCTCCTTATAGCAAGCAAACGGAGTTCTGCGACCGTGCGGTGCGGCGTTGCCACTCCGCGATCGCATCCGTTTTCACTTATTTGTAATTTTATTCCTCTTCCTTGCGGAAATCAAGTCCCAGGGAATGGAGTTTGAAGATAACCTCCTCAAGAGACTTCTTGCCGAGGTTTCTGACCTTGATCATATCTTCCTCGGTACGGTTGGTTAGATCTTCTACCGTATCAATGCCTGCACGCTTCAAGCAGTTGAAGCTTCTTACAGACATGTCAAGCTCCTCAATGGTCATCTCAAGGACCTTTTC
>CAZSUR010000084.1:0-5995 GCA_964610075.1 uncultured Lachnospiraceae bacterium | reverse complement strand
GTTTGATATACCGCGTACCCTCTCGCCGTTCGCATCATGCACGAACCAATCCTCGTGTCCCTGTGCTATCTCGGCGCGAGCCTTGCAGCCGAACGGTGCAAGCCATATTCCGGGGAGATAGCCGTGCGACTTTATCTCGTCGGCAAGCGCTCGCATATCACCGAACCTTTCGTTCGGCATCCAGCTCCCCCAACAGTCGTACCAGCCGTCGTCTATCTGTATATAACGCAGAGGCAGCTTCTCTCGGTGAGAATCTATTACAGCCATGTTTTCGCGGAGGGTATCCGGAGATATTCCGACCGCGTAATAGTACCAGGTGCAGAAGCCGGACGGATTCTCGCGCTCCGAGCGCTCATTTCCGGCAATGGAGGCTACCGCTTGCGCGAAATCCTCAAGCCCGGACACGCAATCGGACACCGGTGAGAAATAGAACCATTCGGAGGTTATGCTCTCCGACTTCTCGATCGAATGCATCTCGGGATAGCAATGCGCGGTTATGTGTCCGTCACGCGAGAAGGTAACGCCGGAAAAATATCGGTCGTAGGTAGCAGCACCGAAAACGAAGCTCTCCCCATCCGCCGTTTCGATGGCGGTATTATCGGCGCTGTCGTAGACGGCGTTGTAGACGGTACGCACGGTATCTATCTGAGATTGCATCTCGCATACGCGATTGCCGTTCTGCTCGATGTAGCGGTTAACTATTCCCTTTTCGATCACGCAAGCAAGGTCGCCTGCAAAGGCGGTATAGCGCTCGGCTGCGGCGATGCTGTCGCCTGTGTTTGTAAAGGTGCTTCGCAGAAGAAAGCCCCCGCGACAGGGAGAAAGCTCCATCTGCAGATTGCAGCAGGAGGCAAAGCATCCGTCGGATACCTGCCACTCTCCCTCGTTTTTCATTTTTAGCACGTTATACGCGCCGCCCGGATATTCGATATATCCGCATATCGCGGATATAAGCTCCGTTTCGTCCGCGTATATGCAAAGTCCATTTTCGGTCAAACGAAATTTGACATTCATATTGTAAGCTCCGTTCCGTCGCCGCCACACGGCGACAATACCTTGTTTTTATGCCGGATTTATCCGGCGCACACAGCAACCCTCACGTTGCGCTGTGTAACGACACCACCGAGAGGTGATATATCACATACCGGATACGGTATCGACCGGCAGCGACATCACGATGCCCTTGGCATCGCTGTGCATACCGCACTTTTCTCCGATGGTCTTCATAAGATCAAGCTTTTTCTCGCTTTCCGCCAGAATAAGCACGATCTCCTTCTCCTCGCAGGTGCTGAGCCCCCAGAAACCGGTGACCTCCTCGTTTCCGATGCGATGACTGCGTATGACCGTGCCTCCGCCGGCACCGGCGTCACGCACCGAGTCCATAACGTCACCGCTGCATCCCTGATTTACTATTGCACAAATAAGCGTATACTTATTTCCGGTCATAATATGCTCCTCTGCTTCCTTTGAATTTGCATCCTGTATAGCCGAATTATGCTCCATCATACGGATTATAAGATTGTTCACGCCGTTCATCGGTATTGTAAACGCAATGCCGCTGTTCGCCGTATCGAGCTTGAGCTCCGAGTGGAGCTTTTCATGCAATATATCCGAAAGCTTCTTCGGCATCATGCTCACAAGCACGCTTTTATCCACGCTTCCGAGTCCGAGCATATCCATCATTTCGCTTGATGCCGTCCCCTCCGCGTTAAAGCGGTATTGGAGCGGAAGTGCGCCCTGTTTGAACATAAGTGCCGCCTTATCCGCAAGCTTCGGCGTAGTGATTAGCACAAACAATCTGTATGACGGGTTTTTATAAATATTATCCATTTCCGTCATCCTCCTCAAGATCAACTATAACATCGCTGTCGTCGGGCACGGCGGATATCGGTGCCGCCGTCCTGCTAAGCTTATCGGTTTTGAATCTGTACACGAGTCCCATGAGCTGTATCGCCATAAGCGGTGTCATGGCGACAAGCGCAACGACTCCGAACGCGTCGGTCATCATATTTCCGCCGACGGCGTCGCATACGCCGATGCTGAGCGGCAGAAGGAAGGTCGAGGTCATGGGACCGCTCGCCACTCCGCCCGAGTCGAAGGCTATTCCGACAAATATATCCGGCACGAATCTCGACAGCAGAAGCGCTATCGCATATCCGGGGATAATTATAAAGTATATCGGTATGCCGAGAAGCACGCGGAGCATCGCAAGTCCGACGCTGACCGCAACTCCGATCGACATACATCTGTTCATCATTTTTACCGATATCGCGCCGTTGGTAACGCCCTCTACCTGGTGATTCAGAACCTGGATAGCCGGCTCGGCTTTAACTATATAGTAACCTATCAGCGCACCTATCGGTACCAGCAGCCAGCTGTATTCGGCAGACGCAAGCTCGCGGCCAAGATAAGCTCCGACCGGGGCAAAGCCGACGTTGACTCCACAGAGGAAGAGAACAAGCCCGATATAGGTATAAAGGAGACCTATCGTGACACGTTTGATCTGGCGGCGCCTGAAGCGCTTTGTGATGATCTGGAAAATCACGAACACGGCAACTATCGGCAGAAGGGATATAAATACCTCCTTTGCGTATGAGGGTATGCCCTTCGCGAACACCTTCGCCACATCCTGCGTAGTCACCACCGTCTCGACATCGGTGAGTGTATATACAGCCTCGGTAGGCTTATAGAAGCAACCGAGCAGCAGCACGGCGAGTATAGGGCCGACACTCGATAGCGCAACAAGTCCAAAGCTGTCGCTCGACGAATTTTTATCGCTGTGCATAGACGAAAGTCCGACGCCCATAGCCATAATAAACGGTACCGTCATAGGTCCTGTCGTCACGCCGCCCGAATCGAAGGCGACCGCCATAAACTCCTTCGGAACAAGGAATGATATAAGTATAAGCAGACAGTAAAGCACCGTCAACACGAGCGACAGATTTATATTGTAGCGTATGCGGAGTATCGCGAACGCAAGAAAGGCTCCGACGCCTACCGCCACCGTAAGAATAAGCACAAGATTCGGCACCGACGGCACCTGCTCCGCCAGCACCTGAAGATCGGGCTCGGATACGGTTATTATCACACCCATCACGAATCCCACAAGCAGGATAAGTGCCAGCTTTTTCATCTTCGAGAGCTGCACACCGATTCCCTCGCCTATCGGGGTCATCGCCGTCTCCGCACCGAGCTGGAAAAAGCCCATCCCGAATATAAGCATGGTGGCACCGGTCAAAAACATCACAACGCTGCCGAGCTCCATCGGGACCAAAAATATGCTGACAAGCAGCACGATCGTCGTAATCGGCAGAACCGCGGAGAGAGATTCGGTTATCTTTTCTTTAAGCTTTTGATTCAATTATCCACCGTCCTTTACCGTAATATTAAAGCTACAGCCAGAGGGATGTGCCCTCTGACTGTAAAAAGCACGTATGTAAATTATACACGAAAATAACATTTTTGTAAAGTAAACAAACTATTACCGAGGTGACAGTTCATCCCATCAAAGGGACAGCCTGCGTCTGCGTCCGTCAAGGCTCGCGATATTGCGACCGAAGGGTGGAGCATCAGCGTCTGCTCGCCTTTATACGCTTCTCGAACGTTCCGACAAGCTCCTTTAGGTGTTCGGCAAGCGGACGCTCGGAGCGGAAGGGAGAGAAGAAGCGATACTTCTTCGAATTTTCGATATACTGCGCGCGTATATACGACTTCAGCGCCTCATATTTTACGACAACGTCGTATTCATCGGCAAAGCGCTTGAGCTTTGAAACGAGCTGTATGGATTTTGCGACGTCCAGAATAAAAACTCCGAAAAACAGTCCAATAACAAAGGAGAACGCGAGGTTTCGCGCAAGCCATCTCACCGCCCAAAGAATATACGGATGGATAAGGAAGTAGTAAATTCCTCCGAGAGCCGCCCATATAAGCGAAAACTTCGGACATATTATTCCACCGATATTTCCCCATTCACCGGTGTAATCCCATAGGCGCACCTTTGCCACCTTGATGCTTATTATTCCGGCGATATACTCTATCACGGTCATGCAGACCGCCATAGCCGCAAAAAGGATCAGCTTTTCGATTATCGGGTTATCGGATATCTCAAGCTTCTCCATGCCGGCTATCAGATACATAAGGCAAAGTCCGCAGCCGTACAGCGGCAGATAAGGTCCGGTGCAAAAGCCGGGATTTATCCACTTACGCTCGGGGTTCACCTTGGATATGAATCGACGAAAGAAACCTCCAGCACCCAGCCGGAAAGCGAGCCCATGAAAAAGATAAAAGCAAGCTCCAAAAACAAACTCATACCGTCACCTGCTTTCCGAGGAAAATTCCATGTTGGCGTAGACACGCTCCATCCGCTCGTTCGGGAATCTGGCGTCAAAGAACTCCTCGACCGCATTTTCGGCAGGCTTGCCCTCGATGCGCTCCGACCAGCGATATATGGAAGCAGCTGATATTACGGCGTTGAAGGTGAAGAAAACGACAAGCACGCCGGTAACTATCTTTCCGGGCTTATCCGGGATCTTTAATATCCATTTCGCCATGCGCGGATACACGCTCTTTATCCAGAACACTCCGAGTATTCCCCAGAATGCGGAGTATAAAAGGCATATGCGACCATTTACGTTAAAGGGCATATGGCTGTAATCCCACGAGCGCGAACCGAACACAAGCTCCTGCGCAAATGAGCAGAGATACTCCACCATGCTTCCGACGGCAAAGCCTCCGATAAAGGATATCCACGCGCCGTGATTGCGGAATCGATACAGGGCGAGTGTGAGCGCAACGGCTCCCACTCCGTACAGCAGGTTGAACGGCCCGTATACCAAACCGGAACGGCTTTTGAGATATCCGTTTGTAACAAGGCACCAAAGCAGCTCTATCAGCACGCCGACAAAGCTCCCGGTAAAGCATATGAGCAGCAGCTTGTACGCATTCACCCCTTTTGCAAAATAATCAGGGCGGCTCTCCTTCATATCTATCGTCGCATTTGCCGGAGCTCGGCTTATAAGCTTCCTCTTTTTATTCTGCTTGTGCAGATCGTTGCGACGGCTGCTGAGCCCGTCTATTATCGTGACCGTTTGAGCCAGCGCTTTCGTCATATTTCCGGAGGCACGCTTGAGCGAATCTATCTGCATAAGCGTTTCCTCGTCCGAATGTCCATCCTCGAGCATACGGAGATAATATTCGCTCATTTCGGCTTCATTTTTCTGCGATGCCGACGCGAGCCGCTCGCTTACCTCCTCAAGCTCCGTTTGTACGCGGCGCGGCTCCTCCGCCTCGCGCACGGATAACTCCTTGGTATTTTTCCCGATCCTCATGCTTCCCCTTTCTTCCGCCCGGCGCCGTTTTCTCGCGCGGCGGATTGCTCTTACTTTATATTGAAATAATTGTAACATAAAACCGCCGAAATTACAATAATTACCGTGTCAAACCGTGTCAAAAATCGCCCACCGAGTCGAAATCCCCCCGGAGTATACGTCGTTTTTCCAAAATATAAACGACCGCTGAAATATTTGTAACAATTCCGTGAAAGCGGTTGACCGGGAGATATACTCGGCATATAATATCGTTAGTTTAAAACCAAACTGTTTGTTATCAAACTGTTTTTAACTACATTGGAGGTGTTCGATTGAACGAAAACATCGAGATCATTCTCCGTGGAAAGAAGATAAAAAAGCTGATCGATCGACGACTTCTGCCGATACGAAAGAGGTATGAGCTTCGCCAGGTTGAGATAGAGATACTGCTCTATCTGAAACGCTGGCCCAAGGCACGCGCCTCCGAGATGTCACGACGTCTGCTGATTAACAAGGGTCACGTATCCAAGGCTATGGATAATCTCTCAAAAAAGGGCTTTATCCATTCCGAGCAGAATGAAAGGGACAGACGCTACGTCACCTTTACCGTGACCGTGCTCGGCGAGCGCATCATTTGCGAAAGCGAGAGCATCGAGAATCAGCTTGCAGAGATGGTGCTCCGCGGTGTG
>CAZSUR010000083.1:3292-6017 GCA_964610075.1 uncultured Lachnospiraceae bacterium | reverse complement strand
GGATATACTGCTGTTCGACGAGCCTACCTCCGCCCTTGACCCGGAGCTTACCGGCGAGGTGCTTGACGTTATGAAGGATCTCGCGAGAGAGAAGATGACCATGGTCATCGTAACGCACGAGATGAGCTTTGCCCGTGACATTGCCGATAAGGTTGTGTTCATGGACGGCGGAGTTATAGCCGAAAGCGGAACTCCGAAGGATATCTTCGAGGATACGAAAAACGAGAGGCTCGTTTCCTTCCTCGGCTCCTTCTATAACAGTTGAATACGATATACCGGCGGTGCGGTCGAATGATGCGACTGCACCGCTTCTTGCGTGAACGGCATTGAGGCTTTGTAAAAAAATCCCCGTATATCGGGGATTTTTTTGCGTGTATTTGTGTTAAGTGGGTGCAATCAGGACTTAGAAAACGGTCTTCTTTTTGCCCTTCGAGTTTCTTGGCCATTCGCGGATGCGCGTTACGTACTCGAGGTTTACAGCCTGCACCTCTCCGTTTGATTCGATAAGTATACCGCTCTCGCTCACCTCGGTGATGATGCCCTTTATTGCATCGGTGGCGCTTGTTACGGTGTATACAAGGCAATCCTTGCCTATGAATTTTTCAGCTAATGCTTTCATTTCGAAAACCTCCTTATTTGTACCTTTCAGATGATGATGCGAGACTGCCGTGAGCGTATTCCGCTTGTTTTGAGCGATGACGCAAAGCAAAAATATCACGGCGAATATCAGTAGGTAGTTACCGCTGTTCATTTCACTCCTCCTATGATCTGTGTATGCGGCGGCAGGGGGCGTGAGCACTGCCGAGCCGATCTGCGAGCGAGCGCGGAAAGATCCGCGAATCCTTTTTCTCTTGTTAGCTCGAGTGCTGCATCAAGCACCTGATCCTGCGTGAACATAAAGCCTCTCGGCATATCGACACCGCCTTTACAACTACTCGCGTAGCGTTGCACCTGCATTTTTATGATAGCACGGCACTTTTTTTCTTGTCAATACGTTGTCGGAATTTTTATTATGAGGTTGCAATATAATGAAAATTATGGTATAATTTATTAAGCATACGGTTGATATGGAGATGATGATTTGGCTAACTACACAAAAGAACAGATGTTGGCAAAAAAGATAGACCTTATGGAGAGGTGCTATGAATGTTTTGCCGAAAACGGATTGCATGGAACGGGTATAAGAGCGCTCGGTAAATATTGCGGCTTTAATCCCGCTATGCTTTATACCTATTTCAACGACGTGGACGATCTTATAATCCAGTCCACCGAGTATTGCATGAGCAAGGTCGAGAACGACTTTATGAGGCTTGCGCCGAAGAACGTAAACGATCTTCGCGACTTTATTGACAAGGTCCCCTATTGGACGGCTGAAAAGCACGGTAAGAAGTACCGACTTATGTATCAGGTGTATACTCACCCGAAATATCGCGAGTACGGACAGAAATTCTTCGAGGGTGTAAATCGCAGATATACCGAATATGCCGATCAGCTCGAAAGTCAGCTCGGTATTCCCACCGACACGCTTCGTCCGATGATATTCGTTCTCATACGTGCCTGCGTTCATTACGCCTTGTACGAGGATGAGTTCTATCTGCAGGAGCAGATCAAATTTTTAAAGCAGAGCATAAGGCTGTTCTATGAAAAATATAAGCCCGAGGTACTGGAACAGCTTGCACAAGAGTAAACCCGATTAGGATATTCAAGCTTTTTGATATATCCGCTGTGGCGGATAAACGTTTATTTACAGGGCTGCATCCTTTTTGCGCGGAGGTGTAATGCCCCCGCGCATTACTTGTTTTAAGATGATTTTTTCGAGAAACACGATTATATTGAAGAAGGTGAGAGGCTATGAAAAAACGGTTTATTTCCATTTTACTTGCACTGTGTCTGATGCTTCCGCTTATTCCGGTAACCGGAGTGGTGGCGGCGGACAACACAACGAGCGAGATCAAGCTTAAATACGGAACGACTAACACCCCGGATCGCTCGAACGAAAACGCAATCAATCTTTTCGATGGGGACGTCAAAACCAAATGGTGCTTCAATCAGCAGAAGTATAGGGTTGGAATTTATAATTTCAATCCCTACGTAAAGTTTTCGCTTGATGAGTCTCAGACGGTCGTAAGCTATACACTGACCACGGGTAACGATACCGCAAGTCATTCCGGCAGAAACCCGATAAGCTGGAGGCTGTACGGCTCGAACGTCGACTATGTTGCGACGTCGAGCAAATGGGTGCTGCTTGACGAGCGGACGAACGATCACACGCTCGGAGCGGAGAACAATAAGGCGTATTCCTTCGGGCTCCCCGACAATATGAAGAGCTACAGATACTATATGCTCGAGATAGTAGCCAACGGCGGCGATTCGCTTACGCAGCTAAGCGAGGTGTCCTTCGATTATTATAACGGCGAGGAAGCTCGTTGGTATATGCGCGAGCTAAAGTATGACAATAGCACGGGAAAATACTATAAGGGCGACAATTGGATATATCAGGAGAGCGGCACGGTAGCGCAGATGATGGATAACGCCGAATATTACTCATTTACGATGAAGTGGTTCGTAGTAAAGGATTTCGAGGACGCCCGCTGCAATCTCGAAGCGGAGGACATGAAGATAGTTCTGATGAGGGACTGCGATTTCGGAGCGACCTTGTGTACAAATCGAACCTTGACCGGCTTTGAGCCGGGCACGTCCAATATGGTCACCTACGAATATAACT
>CAZSUR010000083.1:2119-3282 GCA_964610075.1 uncultured Lachnospiraceae bacterium | reverse complement strand
GCACGTGATAACGGCTCCGAAGGATGCGGCGGCGTTTTACCTTGGACGTAACGGCCGCATCATCGTTACCGACAGCAATCCCATGGCGTATCACAAGACTCACGGCTACGGTGGATTTATCGTCGGTAACGGCGCGAAGGTAATAGAGACCGAGTCTTTCCGCGATCCGATAACGCACGGCGGCGAGCTTGTGCTTGAATCGGGAACTATCGGCTCGCACGCCTCGGGTACAGGAAGCGATCCAACGATAGTAAACGGCGGACAGTTTTACATGAACGGCGGTGTTGTGTACTCCGGATTTACCAATTCTGCCGTGTATAACAGAGAAAACAGCTATGTAGGCTCGATGGCTATCGCCTCCTTTTACATGAACGGAGGTACGATAAAGCATCCGTACAACGGTTTCGGCATGACCAAGGCGGCGGTCAACATAGTGTACGGAAGTGCTGTGCTCTCCGGTGGAGAGATAAGCGGATTTACGATAAATTCCGAAAATACGGCGGCTGCCGTGCATATCGGTGACGGAACGAGGGTCACTATCGGAGCGAATATGCTGATAAGCGGATGTACAAATCGCTCCTCAAACGGAGCCGGCGGTATATACGTCGGGGACAGATGCGTTCTCGAGATGGAAAGCGGTATTATCCGAAACTGCTCAACGACGGGCACTTTCGGAGCCGGTGGTGTATACGTTGCCGCAGGCGGCAGCATAAATATGCCCGGCGGAACGATAGACAACTGTACCTCAACTGCCGGTGCCGGTGGCATATATCTTGCAAAGGGAGCGACCTTCGGCCGCTATGCGGGATATATAACGAACTGCTCGGTAACGGGCGAGGACAGCGCGGGAGGTCTGCATATATCCGATGGCTGTACCGTTGAAACGTTTGGCGGAGCGATAGACGGCTGTTCTGCCTCGGCATCCGGCTCTGCCGGAGGTGTACGCGTTGCGGAGAATGCAACCTTTACCATGTATAACGGAGATATAAAGAACTGCACCACTTCAGCCGAGCACAGCGCAGGTGCGGTCGTTATCTGCGAGGATGGCGTATTTAACATGACGGGCGGTGTGACGATAGATAACTGCAGCTCTACCGCCTCGATAAATGAATATCGCAGCGTCGGCGGCGTGCTTATAAACGGCGTCGGTGTGTTCAATATGA
>CAZSUR010000083.1:0-2109 GCA_964610075.1 uncultured Lachnospiraceae bacterium | reverse complement strand
TATGAAGGACAACTCGGTTATACAGAACTGCACCGCGGCTCCCAGCAACAACGGCTACCGACCCGGAGCCGTACTGCTCAGCAACTACAAGGTGGGCGACTCGGAGCTGTATAACGGAAGCGAATTTTACATGAGCGGCAACGCCATTATACGCAACTGTACCGGAGGCGGACTTAAGACCGCGGTTTATTCCTCCGGCGTTGTGGTAATGGAAAGCGGACTGTTTTCGATAAAGGATAACGCGAAGGTCATCGACTGCAAGGCGGTTGAGACGGTAGGCAGTGAGGCGGTCGATGCTCCGGCGGTCACCAACCGCGAGGATATGGAGATCGATGGCGGAACGATCGACGGACTTCTGATGCTCGGCGGCGGAGCCTTGAACACAGTTGAAAACGAGGCTAAACGCACCAAATTCACCGGCACCGTCATAAACGGCATGTCGGCGGGCGGTGAGACCTATCGCGTATTCGGAGGAGATTTTTCGGGTGCCGAGACGATAAGGGACGTAAATAAGGTAACCTTTATTGCCGAGGGCGTCGAGAACGTTCCTGCGGTTCAATGGAGGCGCAACACCTACGCCACAAAACCGGCGGATCCGGTATCCACCGGAGAGTTTGCGTTCGAATATTGGTATGAGAACGATATAAATACTCCTTATAATTTCAATACGTTTATAACGAAGGATACCACCCTCCGCGCAAAGTGGCGCTCGACGCACGTATGTAGCTTTGAGGATGAGTGGAGCGGCGACAACAGCTACCATTGGCACGATTGTGTCGGCGTTTCATGCAGCGAGGTGTCGGATAAGGGCGCGCATCAGCTTACAAAGGTGGTAGACGGTAAATATCTTGCATCCAAGGCCAACTGCACAAGCTCGGCTACCTACTATGAATCGTGCACCGTATGCAATAGGGCTGTGACCAATCGTACATTTACCTCAGGCGAGCCCAATCCCGCAAATCACTCGGGCACGGCTGAGAAATGGGGTTACGATGAGAATCAGCATTGGCATTGCTACACCTGCCATCCGAGCGTTATCGTAGGAGAGAAATCCGCGCATATGATAGAAAACGGCAAGTGTGCCTCGTGCGGATACCTCTGTGCACACAACAGCGTCGTGAAAGCTACCGATGCCGATGGCAACGAGCTTGATTCGTATGTGTGTACAAAGTGCAATGCACAGATGAACTTTAAGGTAGATCTTAGCGGATACTATATATCCCAAACGAGCTATTACGTAGATGCAGACAGAGCGTTCGAGCAGGCAAATAATTCGGGAAGCACGGCGACGGTGACCTTGCTTTCGGACGTAAGTATTACGAATACGATAAATATAACCGAGGACGTTACCCTCCTGCTCGGAGGTAATACGCTTACCAAAACTACCGACGGCAGCGCCTTCTCGGTGAAATCCGGTGCTGAATTTACCGTCGAGAACGAGGTGGAAAACTCGGATGATACGGTGGTGAAGCCGGATCCGGATACCGATCCCATAAAAAATCCGGAGCCGGATCCTAATCCCATAATAAAGCCGGATCCGGTTATCGTACCCGTGATAAATCCGCAATCGGTCGAGCCGGATGAGCCGGTCGAGTCGGATGAGCCTTCGACAACCCCGATGGGCTCGATAGTCGGAGGTACCGCCAATGCATACGGAGAGGCTGTGTATATCGACAACGGCGGAATGTTTACCCTTAAAGACGGCGATATACGAGGCAGCGTCAACGTATCCGGAACCTTCAAAATGGACGGCGGCAAGCTCTCGGTGAGAGGTACGACCTCGTCAAACGGAAACAAGCTGAACATATCCCCCATAGGAGTTATGTTTGCAGACGGCGGTACAGTCGAGTGCGACGGGAATGTTGAATCGGACTTGGTCAACAGTAAATTCGGAACGATAAAAAAGACGACTTCCGATACTGCAATAGTATTACCCGGCATACCGGTTGACGACGACAGCGATACGTCTACCGAATTTTCGGGAGAGGTCACAAATAACGGTGATATCCTGACCGGAAGATACAGCGGAGTCGTTACGAATGCTTTCGGATTGGGCATATTCAGAGGCGGTAATATATCCGGCGGAAGCTTCCTTGTCGGAAGCACGGT
>CAZSUR010000082.1:0-6059 GCA_964610075.1 uncultured Lachnospiraceae bacterium | reverse complement strand
TTTCATACTGTCCCACCTTCTGCTCTAATCGTGCATCCATAGGAACCGCTGAAACTCCTTCGGAGCCGATGAGAGGATTTATATTACCCTTATTTATGAAGCACATAAACTTTCCGAACAAAAGCCCTCCGCAGGTGGACAAAACGAATGCCGCAAGCCCGAGGAATACGATATACAGAGTCTTTGCCGAAAGGAAGTTCTCTGCATTTGCAGTAGCTCCGACAGAAACGCCGAGGAATATAGTCATTATATTTATCAGCTCGTTCTGCGCCGTCTTTGAAAGACGATCGGTCACACCGCTGACGTTGAAAAGGTTTCCAAGCATCAAGAATCCGACCAACGGAGCTGCCGACGGTAGAAGTATGGTAACGATAAAGGCTACTATTATCGGGAAGAGTATCTTCTCGGTCTTTGTGGGGACGCGGAGCGTCTCCATCTTGATCTGGCGCTCCTTTTTAGTTGTGAGGAGCTTCATAAACGGCGGCTGTATTATAGGAATAAGCGCCATATACGAGTACGCCGCTATTGCTATTGCGGATAGCAATTCGGGAGCGAGCTCCTTAGTTACGAGAATTGCTGTCGGGCCGTCGGCTCCGCCGATGATACCGATAGACGCTGCCTCGGGAAGCGAGAAGCCGAGGAGTATCGCGCCGAAGAAGGCTGCGAATACGCCGAGCTGCGCGGCAGCTCCCAGAAGCAGGCTCTTGGGGTTCGCGATAAGAGGCGAAAAGTCGGTCATCGCTCCGATTCCAAGGAATATTATCGAGGGATAAATTCCAAGCTTAACGCCGAGGTAAAGAATGTCTATAAGACTTCCGTTTGCTATTATGTTTCCATAGTCCACGACCGTTTGCGTGAACCATTCAGGGTGTATAAGATTCGCTCCCGGCAGGTTTGCAAGCAGCATACCGAAAGATATGGGGAGCAGGAGCAACGGCTCGAATTTCTTCACTATTGCAAGATAGAACAGCACTCCGATTATGATATACATCGCGATGTATTTCAAAAGGGTGGAGGTGTTCTGAGATGCTATGTGTATGCCGGTAGACTCCCAGAAGCTAATAAGTGATTCCAGCATTGTCAGACCCTCACATTCACGCTACGGGATTTATAAAGCAGATAGTGTCACCTGTGTTTATTGTTGCATTCTGTGATACGGAAAGCGAAGATACGGTTCCGTCCTGCGGTGCAACGATATCGTTTTCCATCTTCATTGCCTCAAGCACGCAGATAAGGTCGCCTGCCTTGACCGATGCGCCGTCAGCAACAGCTACCTTCAGTATCGTTCCCTGCATGGGAGCCTCTATCTTTACTGCGTTTGCAGCCTTGGGTGCGGAAGCCTTGGGAGCTGCCGGTGCTGCTGCAGGTGCAGGAGCAGGCGCTGCTGCGGGAGCCGGTGCTGCTACCGTCTGTACGGGAGCGACGGGAGCTGCTGCTCCGCTGTTTAATTCTTCTACTTCAACCTCATAAGCGATTCCGTTGACCGTTACATTAAATTTTCTCATTTCGAATTCAACTCCTGTATCTGTAAAGTTATTATTTTCTCTTGAAGGATACTACCCTGAATCTGCTCGACGGGTGCTCCTGCGACATTATCACCGATATTGCGGCGGTTATCGCGGCTATCGTTTCGCCGGATGGGACGTCTGCACCGTCGGATACGGACGCATCGGGTGTGACGGACGCGACGGGAGGCGTTGCGTTGTCGCTTTCCTGCTTCGTCTCGCTTTTGCCTTCACCTCGGTGGAAGAATAGCTTGAATATAGCAAGCGTTCCCCAGATGAGCATGAGCACGAGGAAAACAACGCAAAATCCGATAATCGCGACCTGCGCACCGATATATAAGGCTTCACCGCGTGAAAGACCCTCGTATTTGGAGAGATCTCTTACAGCGGAAGTCGCTACTACGTTAAGCTCACTCATTGTCTGCACCGCCTTATACGTTATCGGCAGATTTGAATGCGAGCATCTCGAACGCTGCGGCGATCCTCTGGCGAAGCTCTTCACTTGCGATGATGTCGTCTATCGCACCCTCGCGTGCTGCCGTAACGGGGGATGCCGAAACCGAGCTCCATTCGTCCAGAAGCTCCTTGCGTGTCGCATCGGGATCCTTTGATTCCTTTATCTGCTCGTTGTATACGAACTCTACCGCGCTCTCGGGCGGAAGCATACTTATCTTTGCATTGTCTACCGCGAACGCGACGTCTGCGCCGATAGCTCTCGAGCCCATAAGCGTGAATGCCGAGCCGTAAGCCTTACCGAGCACAACCGTCACAAGCGCGCACTCTGCTGACGAATAAGCGGCTGCGAGGCAAGCAAGTGCATCGTGATAGGGAGCGTTTTCGCTCTCCTCGGTTATCTCTGTTCCCTCGGTGTCGACGAGTGTGAGAAGCGGTATGCCGAAGCAGCTGCAGAAATCTGCGAATCTTGCTGCCTTCGAGGCTGCCGCCGCACTAAGCGCTCCGCCGTTTACCGACGGATCGTTTGCGTTTACACCAACTACCTTCGAATTTATGCGGATAAAGCAGGTGAGCATTTCTTTTGCGTAGCCGCTCCAAAGCTCGTATACCGCGCGGTCGTCAGCTATCTCGGCAACTACCGAGAGCATATCGTATGCGGGGGCAGCAAGTATTCCCTCAACTGCGGGGGTGAGGCGGTTTGCGTCGTCGGAGGAGGCAACCTCTGCCGTGCCGTCAAGGCTGTTCTGCGGGAGATAGCAAAGCAGTTCGCGTATCTGCTGCGCTGCCGAGGCGGTGTCTGCTGCCGTTGCGGTAACGCTTCCGTTCGCATAAGCCTTGCTTACGCTTCCGGCATCCTTGTCACCGAGCTTTTCGCGCACGAGGAAGGGAGGAGCTACAAACAGCTCGGCGCCCTCCTGCGCCAGAACGAAGTCGAACATTCCGCAAACGGCGGCAGCAGCCCCCGAGCAGAGTCCTGAGATCAGCGCGATCTGGGGAACGACTCCTCTTGCCTTTGATACGGCCTTCATTATTCTGCCGTAGCCTGCGAGAGCTCCGACGCCCTCTTTAATGTGCGCTCCTGCGCTGTTGAATACGCCGATTATCGGCGCGTGGCTTTTGAGCGCTGCATCGTACAGACGGCAGATCTTATCTGCGTGAGCCGAGGTGAGCGCGCCTCTGTCCTTTTCAAAGTCCTGAACGAACGCGAACACAAGACGGCCGTTTATCGCACCGTAGCCGGTGATAACGCCCTCGAAATCATCGCCCGTGCCGAATTCATCGGCACTTCTGCGGACGTATGCTCCGAGCTCGACGAAGGTTCCTTCGTCAAACAAGGCGTTGACCGATCTTCTTGCATCCGTTTCGGAAGAGAGAAGCTCGTCTCTCAGCTGAGAGGCATTTTTCAATTTGGTATCTAACATTTATTTTTGACCTCCAGAGAGTTAAATTTATACGGATTTTTCGGGATATACCCATACATCCCCATTATAAATTACAGTATATACCTAAATTATGAACTATATATGTACACGGTAAATCCGATTTGTTACCAATGCGCGTTTTCGGCAACATTTTCACACGCACGGACAAGCCTTTTTTCTCACCTTTTTGCCGTGCTGTCATAGTATATAAATAAGAGCTGCCACGGCGGCTGGAAATGACGTTTTACAATGCAAGAAAGGATCGCTTAAAAGCTATGATAAAGCAGATACAAAATAAGTCGGACGAGGTGAAGATAGCGGTGATCGGAGGCGATCGCAGGCAGCTCGCCGCAGCCGAGAGCTTCGCCTCGCACGGGGCTTCGGTTTTGGCGTGGGGCTTTGACCGATGTGGGGAGCTTCCGCGCGGCGTTGCCGCGTCCGCGTCGGCGCAGACGGCGGTGATGGAGGCGGATGCGGTGCTTCTGCCCATCCCATGCATGGCGGACGACCGGCTTTTGAACGCTCCGCTGGCAGCGCACCAGGTGAGCCTGCGCGAACTTATATCCTGCGCGCAGGGCGGAATATGGTTTGCCGGCAGGGTCGGCGGAGAATATATAGATTTGGCGGCAGAGCGTGGGATCAGGCTCGTCGATTACAGTCTGCGTGAGGAGTTTGGCGTGCGCAACGCCGTTCCGACGGCGGAGGGGGCCGTCGGGATAGCGATGAGCGAGCTGCCGGTGACGATACACGGCGCACGCAGCCTCGTTATCGGCTACGGACGTATCGGTCGGGTGCTGTCTCGGATGCTGCAAGGGCTCGGCTCGTCGGTTACGGTCGCAGCTCGGCGCGAGGAGCATCGCGCGTGGATAAGCTGCGACGGAAATATACCGATAAAGCCGTCGGATATGGTGCGCTATGCCGCCGCCTCCGATGTTATATTCAATACCGTGCCGCAGGTGCTGCTCGATGCCGAGCTTCTCTCACACGTCGGTGAAAACACCCCGATAATAGATCTGGCGTCAAAGCCCGGTGGAGTGGATATCGAGGCGGCGAAGCTCCAAAATAAGCGCGTGATATGGGCGCTTTCCCTGCCGGCAAAGGTTGCGCCGATAACCTCCGGCAGGATAATATTCGACTGTGTTTCGAGCATTTTGAGAGATGAGGAGGGATGGCGGATATGATGATAGGATACGCGCTCTGTGGCTCATTTTGCACCCACAAGCGCTCGCTTGAGGTGATGGAGAGCTTGATAGCTTCAGGTCACGAGCTGCTTCCGATAGTGAGCGAGACGGTAGCCGTTAGCGATACGCGCTTCGGGCGCGCATATGAGCTTGAGAAGCGGATATTCGCTATGTGCGGAATGTATCCGCTGCGAAATATCGTCTCGACCGAGCCGCTCGGCCCCGATATTTCGCTTGATGCGCTTATAATATCGCCATGCACCGGAAATACGCTTGCAAAGCTCGCCTCCGGTATAACCGATACGTCGGTGACGATGGCAGCGAAGGCTCATCTGCGCTCTGACAGACCGCTTGTCATCGCGCTGGCATCGAACGATGCGATGTCGGCAAATCTCAAAAACATTGCTGCGATGTTGAATCGGAAGAAGGTATATTTTGTCCCGATGAAGCAGGATGACGTGGAGCGGAAGCCTCATTCGCTCGTGGCGGATTTTTCGCTGGTCGGTGAGACGCTCGAGCTTGCGCTTGAGGGGAAGCAGCTTCGCCCCCTCTTTCTCGGTTGACGCGCGGCACGCGGAGCTTCCGCGTTCGGTACAAATGTTGAGACATTTGCATCGGACGCGTAGCGGCAGATGCTCGGCGCTTGATGATGCTTGATTTAGCCGCAAAACACCTCGAGCTTGCGCTTCGGGCAATCGCTCGTGCCATTCTGTTTCACACGTGATGCGTGCATCGAGTCGAAGCTCGAATCTGTGCATATAAACGTTGGGCTTCGATTAGGATGCTGCCGCTTATGCCGAACACCGCTTGCCTCGGGCACCGATTTCGCCGCGCCGTTCATACAAAAAAGCCTTCGGGACGATGTCCCGAAGGCTTTTGCGTTTTGTTTGAATTGTCCGGCAGGATCAAAATCTTATCGATACCTCGCCGCTGTTTATCGTCGCCGTTTCGCCGCCGAAGTCTACCTTTAATCTGTACCTGCGGTCGATATCCAGCGCGCGCCCGGAGCGCTCGGTTCCGTTTGAGTGCACGGTTATATACTTTCCGAGGATGAAGCAGCGGCTCTTGTATTCGGAGTACAGCTCAAGCGACGAAAAATCCGGACAGCATTCCGTAAAGTGCGAGATTATCTCCGCCGCAAGGCGCGCACGGAGCTCCGGTTCTCGCCGCTCGGTGAGATAGCCTGCCGTATGCCGTATATCCTCCGGGAAGCCTGTGCTTGGCGGATACACATTCACGCCTATTCCGACTATCGCATACTCGATCCCGGTTTCGGCGGACAGCTTCGACTCGGTGAGTATTCCGCAGACCTTTCTATGCCGCAGAAACACGTCGTTCACCCATTTTATGCTCGTGCCGTCGATGCCGCAAGCCTTTGCCGCCTTGCATACCGCTACCGCCGCCGCAGGAGTTATAAGCGAGCCGTCGAGCACGCGCGTGCTCGGGCGAAGCAGTATGCTTAAATATATTCCCGAGCCGTCCGGCGAGAAGAATTG
>CAZSUR010000081.1:0-6120 GCA_964610075.1 uncultured Lachnospiraceae bacterium | reverse complement strand
TTATTAACAAACTGTAACTATTTCGAGATTAAACTATTTAATCTTGCAAAAAAAATTATACTGTGATATAATAAGCTGTATTATGAATGATTAGTCAAAGAGGTGCAAAATAATGAAACAAGGACTTCATCCCGAATATAAAGAAGTAACAGTAAAGTGCGCTTGCGGAGCAGAGATCCCTACCCGCTCCACAAAGGAAAATATCCGCGTTGAAATTTGCTCTAAGTGTCATCCTTTCTTCACCGGAAAGCAGAAGTTGGTTGATGCCGGCGGACGCGTTGATAAGTTTAAGAGAAGACTTCAGAGCGCGAAATAATCGTTATTTCGATAGACGCCGCGAGGTTTTATATGTGGGAAGGCTTTTTCTGCCTACCTTTAATTAAAAAACATCAGCGCCGGGTAAGATAAGCACGGGTTTCCTTGCTTGTTTTACCCTTTTTTCGTTTCGCAAAATATGCGCGTGAAAGGCAAGGTCACAATGAACGATTTGATAAAAAAGGATGCAGATACCCCAACTCCCGCCGTGCTCGTATCTGTCATATTCAAGGGCAGCGATCAGGAGAGCGCGGATATTTCGCTAAACGAGCTCGAGCTGCTGCTCAAAACCGCCGGAGGCGAAGCGTTCGCGAGAATAATCCAGACAAAGGACGCACCCGATCCCAAAACCTATATCGGAAGCGGAAAAGCGCAGGAGCTGCTCGAGCTGTGCAAAGCAAACGACATCAAGCTCGTGATATTCGACACCGAGCTCTCCCCCTCCCAGATAAAGAATCTGGAGGACGCACTTGAGGATGCAGAGGTACGTGTCATCGACCGCAGTATGCTCATACTCGACATATTCGCGCTCCACGCCTCAAACGGCGAGGGCAAGCTGCAGGTGGAGCTCGCGCAGCTCAAATATACCGTTCCGCGCCTTATTGGAAAAGGCACGCAGCTTTCAAGGCAGCACGGCGGAAGCATAGCTACAAGAGGCCCGGGCGAGACCAAGCTTGAAAGCGATCGCCGCCACGTAAGGAGAAGAATAACCGCGCTCCAAGGGGAGCTTGCGGAGATCGAGCGGCACCGCAACGTCCAGCGCAAGCAGCGCGAAAGATCGGGCATATTCAAGGTTGCGGTCGCCGGATACACAAACGCCGGAAAATCCACGCTCCTGAACAGGCTGACCGACGCCGGCATATTGGCGGAGGACAAGCTTTTTGCAACACTCTCCCCTACCACTCGCAAATTCACCCTACCCGATGGAAACGATATACTCCTCACCGATACGGTGGGCTTCATACGCAATCTTCCGCATCATCTTATAGAATCGTTCAAGTCTACGCTTGACGAGGTAAAATACGCGGATTTGATACTTATTATAATAGATGCATCCGATCCCGAGTACCGCTCGCAGACCGAGGTGACGCAGAGCATCCTCTGCGATCTCGAATGTGCCGATACTCCTACACTGTACGTTTACAATAAGTGCGATGCAGCGCCGCACGAGCCGATAGCTCCGCCGGATATAAAGAGAGAGGACGTGCTGTACATATCCGCGCTCACCGGCACCGGCGTTGATGCGCTGGTAGAGCGTATATCCGAGATATCGAACGAGGGAAGCTCGGAGGTAGAGCTGTTTATCCCCTCGGCCGATATGTCTCGCCTCAGTATGCTTTACGAAAAAGCCACCGTCAAGTCGACCGAATACACCGATTCGGGAGTATCGGTAACGGCAATATGCGATAAATGCACCAAAGGAATGTTTGAAAAATGGATAATCAAAAAATAACTCCATACACTACCCTGCTCCGTGAAGGCAGAGCCGAGCTCACCGAAAAGAAATCGGTGTTCATCGGGCACGCCGCGCCGATAAAAAGCGATGAGGAGGCTCTTGAATTCATACGTGCAAAGAAGAAGGAGTTCTCGGACGCGCGCCACAACGTCTACGCTTATTCGCTCAGAAGCAACAATATCGTAAGATATTCGGACGACAATGAGCCTCAAGGTACGGCAGGCATCCCGGTTTTAAGCATTATACAAAAAAGCGGCATAAACGACGCCGTTATAGTTGTTACTCGCTATTTCGGAGGGATACTGCTCGGTGCCGGAGGGCTGGTGCGCGCATATTCCGCCGCAGCGAAGGCGGCGGTGGACGAGGCACAGATAGTGACATACCGTCCGTACATCTGCTTTGAATGCAGATGCAACTATTCCGAATATCAAAAGCTGAAAAGCGAGTTCTCGAAGCTCGGAGTTTTCGAGGATTCGGCTGATTTTACCGCTGACGTAGCGCTGAAGCTGTCCGCGCTCGAAGCCGATTACGACAGCTTCGCAAAGCGCTTTTCCGAGGTCACCTCCGGCCGCGAGGAGCCGCACATCTCGGGCAGCATATTCCGGCCCGGAAAATAAATTTACACATTATTCGTCATTATTTTTAAAATCTTGCAGTATTTTTTATTTTTTTCGCGTATATTAATAATGTAATTATTTTTAAAGTCGATGATCGGGCATATTGTCGCGCAAAAGGCAGATTTGCTGCCGCCTGTGAGATATCGACCAGCTCAGTGAGATTTTTTTGGGACATTATCTGGTGTATAATAACACAAAACGCCAAAAAATCGCCATTGGCTCGATTTCCGGCAAAACGGTAGGAGGTTTTGTTTTGAGCAACGTTCGCGATACACTCTATCTGCGTGAGGAAGAAACTCTTTCTGAATTTGCATTTAAAACAAAGGATACCCGCGGCAGAGAAGCTCCGCTTTCGCCGTGCGGATACAGAACCGAATTCCAACGCGACAGGGACAGAATAATACATTCGAAGGCGTTCAGACGCCTTATGCATAAAACGCAGGTATTTCTCTCCCCCGAGGCCGATCACTATCGCACGCGTCTGACCCACACCCTCGAGGTAACGCAGATCGCACGCACGATAGCTCGCGCGCTCTCCTTAAACGAGGATCTTACCGAGGCTATTGCACTCGGTCACGACCTCGGTCACACGCCGTTCGGTCACGCCGGCGAGCGCGTGCTTCAAAGATGCTACGACAAGAGCTTCACCCACTATTATCAAAGCCTGCGCGTAGTTGACAAGCTTGAAAAGCTGAACCTGACCTACGAGGTGCGAAACGGCATCGTATGCCACACTACAGGCGGTGCCGAAACGCTTGAGGGCAGAATAGTAAAGGAAGCAGACCGAATCGCCTACATAAACCACGACATCGACGATGCGATACGCGCCGGCATATTGACCGACAGCGACATTCCGGCAGACCTGCGAAGTCGACTCGGTGAAACGCACGGTCAGCGCATCGAGACCATGGTAACGTCGATAGTCGACACCAGCCGCGGGGTAGCGGACATACTCATGGACGAAACAACTCAAACGGCAACCAACGAGCTTTACGAGTTTATGTTTGACAACGTATATAAAAACCCGATCGCAAAATCGCAGGAGGGCAAGGCGGAGGAGCTTTTGCAGACCTTGTACGAGCATTTCACCGCTCATCCGGAAGCACTCCCCGACGAGTATCGCGCCGGGCTCAAAGCTGAGTCTGTCGAGCGAATAGTGTGCGACTACATCTCCGGCATGACCGACAGATACGCGGTAAATGTTTTCAAGCAGCTTTTCATCCCCGATTTCTGGAGCACTCCGTCGTAAAAATCAAAATGGGAGGATAACGCATGATATCAGATGCTGTCATTGAAGAAATTAAATATCGAAATGACATAGAAGATGTCATTTCCGGCTACGTCACGCTGAAGAAAGCCGGATCCAACCTGAACGGACTCTGCCCTTTTCACAGCGAGAAAACTCCGTCATTTACCGTATTCCCTGCCACAAAGACCTTCTATTGCTTCGGCTGCGGAGTCGGCGGTGACGTCGTCACCTTTATTATGAAGGCGGAGAATCTCGATTACCCGTCAGCGCTTGAGTTTTTGGCAAAGCGTGTGGGAATAACCATACCCGAAAACGACAACGGAGATCGCGTGCGGCGTATGCGAATACTTGAGATGAATCGCGCCGCGGCAAAATATTTTCACTCGAATCTCGAAAAAAGCAAGGAAGCCGCGGAGTACCTCGAAAAGCGCGGACTGAAGCGCGGACTTATACGGCACTTCGGCATAGGCTACGCGCCGGACAGCTTTGGAGCGCTCACCTCGCATCTCTCGAGTCTCGGATTTTCCGCCGAGGAGATGAAGACCGGCTTTTTGTGCGGTATCAGCTCAAAGACCAATCGACCTTACGACTATTTCAGAAATCGAATAATATTCCCGATAATAGATATAAACGGCGATATAATCGCATTCGGCGGACGTGTGATAAACGACTCGATGCCGAAATACCTCAACACCTCGGATACTCCTGCATTTAAAAAGAGCCGAAACCTTTTCGCTCTCAACTTTGCAAAAAGCAGCTGCTCCGAGTCGCTTATCCTCTGCGAGGGATATATGGACGTCGTGGCTCTGCACGGAGCCGGATTTACCAACGCCGTAGCTACACTCGGCACAGCCTTGACTGCAGAGCAGGCGCGGATAATGAAGCGCTACACCAAAAAGGTGATAATCTCCTACGACAGCGATGCGGCAGGACAGAACGCCGCGAATCGCGCGTTCGGAATACTCGCTGACGCAGGGCTCGAATCGCGGATACTGCGCGTTACCGGAGCAAAGGATCCGGACGAGTTTATAAAGAAGTACGGAGCCGACAGATTCAAACTCCTTTTAAACGAAAGCAAGTCCCGGTTCGATTTCGTGCTCGACAACACGCTTGCAAAGTACGATCTCGAATCGTACGACGGCAAGATAAAGGCGGCGGCGGAGCTGTGTGAATTCATCTCCGGTATAAGCTCTAACGTCGAGCAGGACGTATACACCGCACTTGTTGCGAAAAAGCTCGATATTCCGCTTGACGGGCTAAAGAGCGACGTGAAGCGTCAGAGAAGCAGAAAGCTTCGTCAAAAAAAGGACGAACTTAACAAAAAGATCATATCCAAGACCGAGGGATACGGAGACAAGGTAAATCCCGATTTTATAAAGAACATCCGCGCCGCAAACGCGGAGGAAACGCTTATTGGAATCCTCATATCCTATCCGGAGAACATCCCGCAGCTCACCGAGCCGCACTCGGAAATGGATGAAAAATATATCTTCACCGATTTCAACCGTAAGGTATACAAAAGGATAGTCGAATTGTATAACGAGTCAAAAAGGTTCGACATCGGTATGCTCGGCTCCGACTTTTCGGTCGAGGAAATGGGAAGAATAACGAAGATGGCGGTGCAACGCCAAAGCTTATCGCAAAACAACGAGGACGTTTTAAAGGACTGTATCGGCATACTGAAGAAGGAGTATGAAAAATCCTCCCAATCGACTGTCGATTTCATAAACAATTTAAGAAAATCGTAAAAAGAAAGGAACCATGCCAAAAGGCAGAAACGGTATTAACATGGCTAACGAAAAGAAAGTTGACATCCAGGAGCTGATCGAAAAAGGAAAAGCAAAGGGCTCACTGTCCAACAGCGAGATACTCGAGTCGCTTGAGGATGTCGACTATGATATCGAACAGATCGAAAAGCTGTACGAAACGCGCGAGCGTATGGGAATCGAGGGAACGGGTTATCTCGATACACCCGAATTCCAGGAGATAGAAAACGAGATCGAGCAGTACGAAAGTGCCGAGGAAATGGAGAAGATGCTCTATCAGGACGGCATCTCGATAGACGACCCGGTACGTATGTATCTGAAGGAGATAGGTAAGGTTCCGCTGCTTGACGGTGCAAAGGAGCTCGAGCTTGCGGAGCGCATGGCAAACGGCGATATGCGTGCAAAGGACGAGCTGGTCGAGGCAAACCTCCGCCTTGTCGTAAGCATCGCAAAGCGCTATGTCGGCAAGGGTATGTTCTTCCTTGATCTTATCCAAGAGGGCAACCTCGGCCTTATGAAGGCGGTCGAAAAGTTCGACTATCACAAGGGCTACAAGTTCTCGACATACGCTACCTGGTGGATACGCCAGGCTATCACGAGAGCTATCGCAGACCAGGCGCGCACGATAAGAATCCCCGTCCACATGGTCGAGACGATACACAAGGTATCGCGCGCACAGCGTCAGCTTCTCCAGGAGCTCGGACACGAGGCTACGGT
>CAZSUR010000080.1:0-6328 GCA_964610075.1 uncultured Lachnospiraceae bacterium | reverse complement strand
CTATCGCTCGCTTCAGCCCCTCAAGTGTACCTTTCTTATTCGCCGACGTACCGACAACCGGCACACCGAGCTTCTTTTCGAGAAGCGGAATATCTACGCGTATGCCCTTCCGCTTCGCCTCGTCAAGCAGATTGACGCATACCACGACCTTATCGGTTATCTCGAGCGTTTGAAGCACCAGATTCACATTTCGCTCAAGGCAGGTCGCGTCGCAGACGACCACAACCGCATCATGCTCACCGAAGCATATAAAATTCCTTGCTATCTCCTCCTCCGGCGAATGAGCCATAAGCGAATACGTTCCGGGAATATCCACAAGAGAGTATACGCCTCCACGCCCCCTGAATTCTCCCGTAGCCATACCTACCGTCTTTCCCGGCCAATTCCCGGTATGCTGATTCATTCCGGTGAGTGCGTTAAATATAGTGCTTTTCCCAACGTTCGGATTACCTGCAAGAGCTATCACGTACTTCCCTTTTGCAGAGCTTTCGGTCTCAGCCTCGCGCAGCGCTCCACTGCCGCCGAAAGAGCCGGCAATACCCATAAAAACTACCTCCCATGCTCCACCGATATATTTTTGCAATCGCGTTTTCTTATTGCGATCACCGCTCCGCGCACGCAGAACGCAAGCGGATCTCCCTGCGGCCCGATGGCGACACATTCCACCTCTGTCCCCGGTATCAAGCCTATATCAAGCAGTCGCCTGCGTATAGACGCATCGGTGTTCAACCGCTTTATCCTCACCCTATCCCCCGTATTAACGTCGCAAAGCTCCATTCTTTCCTATCCCTTCTTATGTCGATATCCTACGCATTGTTTTATCTTTCGTTAGCTATTATATTATCACATTCCCCTTTCTGCTACAAAAAGATCCCCTTGAGCCATGGGCGGCACAAGGGGATCATATTATTTTTCGTTTTTATTTCGAGACCGCGTACAGATTAAGATCCCACGCCGGGAAATAGCGGAATCTCCTTATATAAAGCTTATGCTCCGGGAGCATTTCATGCACGAGCAGCGGAAGCTTGAATATATCCTCCGAGCGATGATAGAGCGAGACCAAAAGATCCGGCTTTTCACGCAAAATGCTTTCTCTTGAGCCGAGAAGCGCCTCGTACTCCGCGCCCTCGACATCGTATTTTATATAATCGACCGAGCCGCCGTCGATGAGTGTATCCACCTTCACGGCATCGACCTTGCTGACCTTGCCCTTTCTTCCCTTAAAGCCGGAGGAACGGCTTCCGTCTCCGTAAAGCTCAAGCTCTCCATCAAAGCTCCACGCGCCGGCGCAATGCGGCTCGATCTCCGGTATATCCTCGGTGTTAGCCACAAGTCGTTTGAAGGTCTTTTTGTCCGGCTCGATAGCGTATATCCGCTCGACCTTTCGGCAATGCTCATACATTTCGATCGCCGTATCTCCGGTAAACGCCCCAACGTCAACGCAGCGGCGATAGCTGTCAGGCGAAAGAACATCTCGCCACACCTCTCCCGGGTCACATTCGGACGCGATGAGCGGTGCCGCCTCTCCGGTAAGCTTATACTCGATGACCGAATCGAAAACCTCACGCGAGCGCTCATCCGCCAAAAGCGAGCGTACACGGTCGATCTGCACTCGGTTCTCCGAATAAAAGCTCGAATTGAATATATTCCCTCCGACCACCGGAACATCCGGAATATACAGCTCCTGCTTTTTCGATATAGCCATTACGTTTGCCATAACGTCGGGGAGCGAGCTTGCAAAGGAGAGCAGCACGATGAACTCGCCGTACGCTTCCTCCGCCTCCGCGTATGATATCACGGTAAAATCGTGGAATTTTTGATGGCGGACGAAGCCGTCGCTGGCAAAAACTCCGCTGATACGTATTCCCTCGTCATCACAAACCTTAAGTATTTTATCGGCGCCGTCCCCCATACCGTAGAGCAGTATGGGCTTATCTGCCCCTTTTAAACGTTCCCATAATTCTGTCATAAAGCTGATTCCTCAAACGAAATTTTATATCGACTGTAATTTTACCATATTTATAAACTACCGTCAAGGACGGATAACGGGTATAAACCGCACACACAGCGCACATTTTAATTACAAATAACTGAAATCGGAGGATCAAATGGATGTGCGGAATTATCGGATACAGCGGAAACGGAGAAACGACCGATATACTTTTAAGTGGGCTCAAACGGCTCGAATACAGAGGCTACGATTCCTCCGGCATCGCCATGAGATGTGAGGAGGAGATAATAACGGTAAAGGTCAAGGGAAAGGTAAGCGAGCTTGCGGCGGCGGTGGACGAGACATCCCCTCCGCCCGCTCGCTGCGGAATAGGTCACACGCGCTGGGCAACGCACGGGGAACCGAGCACCGCAAACGCGCACCCTCATACGGTCGGAAAGGTAACGATAGTTCACAACGGCATAATCGAGAATGAAGATCAGCTGCGCAGCGAGCTTACGGAGAAAGGCTATCGTTTCATATCTGACACCGACACCGAGGTGCTCGCGGCTGTTATCGCAAGCGAGAGCGGCATCTCGTGCGCCGCACGACTTCGTCGCGCACTCGGTCGTGTAAAGGGCTCGTACGCGGTGGCGGTGATGTTCGCAGAATCGGGAGAGCGGGACAATATATACGCGGCAAAGCGCGAAAGCCCTCTCATAATCGCAGAGAGCGAGATTGGAAGCTTTGTAGCCTCGGACGTGTGCGCCGTGATGAAATACGCAAAGGAATATTATATTCCGGAGCCGGAGCAGATAGTACGGATATCGCAGGACGGCATCACCTTTTTCGATGAAATGTCGATCCATACACCACCGCCGGAAAAGCAGCGCATATCATGGAGCATAAACGAAGCCGCTCTCGACGGTCACCCAAGCTTTATGCACAAGGAGACATTCGAGCAGCCGGAGATAATATCGCGCATATTAAAGCTGTACCCCATATCGGATATAGGCTCACTCTTTGCGACCGAGCTATCCGGTCTCGGTGAAATAAAGCGGATAATTTTTACCGGCTGCGGCAGCGCCATGCACGCCGGGCTTATTGGCAGAACGCTGATCGAGCGGCTCGCGGGGATCCCGTGCGAGGTGCATATAGCGTCCGAATTCCGCTATTCCGAGCCGCTCATAGGCCCGGGAGATGTTGCCGTTGTCATATCACAATCGGGCGAGACCGCCGACACGATAGCGGCGCTCCGGCTGGCAAAAGCGGAGGGAGTGCCTACCCTTGCCATCGTCAATGCCTTAGGCTCGACCATGTCACGCGAGGCGGACGTGGTGATATACACGCACGCCGGGCCCGAGACGGCGGTAGCTACCACCAAGGCGTTCACCGCGCAGGTGACGATACTCGAGCTTATCGCAATAAAGCTCGCTTATATGCGCGGACGCGCCGATGTCTCCACATGCAACGAGCTTGCAGCGGAGCTTAGCTCGCTCCCCTCGCTCGTTTCGGATATTCTTGCGAGTGACGGCGTATACAAAAGCATAGCCGAGAAGCTCGCGCGCTCGGAAAATGTATTTTTCATCGGCAGAGGGCAGGATCATGCCGTATGCTGCGAGGGCTCGCTAAAGCTAAAGGAGATATCCTATATCCACAGCGAGGCTTATCCTGCAGGAGAGCTAAAGCACGGAACGATATCGCTTATATCCGATGGCACCGAGTGCATATCCCTCGCAACCGACCGCCGCATAATCGACAAGACACGCTCGAACGCAAGGGAGCTGAAAGCGCGAGGTGCCACCGTCACCGCAATATGCCCGGAGGCATACGCGCACGAGTTCGACTTTTGTGATAGGGTGCTTCTCCTCTCCACCGAGTCCTTTCTCGCAGCTCCTATACTGTCCACCGTCATATTTCAGCTTATCGCATATCATACCGCCGTCTTGCGCGGATGCGATGTCGACAAGCCGCGGAATCTCGCAAAATCGGTAACGGTAGAGTAAAGCGCACAAAAAGATCCCCTTGAACACATTGTTCAAGGGGATCATCTGTTCTATTATTCCTCTTCCCAGTTGTGATATACCTGCTGAACGTCATCGTTGTCCTCGAGATGCTCAAGAAGCAGATTCATCATCTTTATGTCATCCTCGTTTGTTAAGGTAACATAGGTGGAGGGTATCTTATCCTGCTCAGCCGAGGCTATTGTGTAGCCCTTGCTCTCAAGATCCTCTCTTATCGCCGAAAGATCTGACGGAACGGTGTAGATCTCAAATACCTCATCGTCCGCAACGAAGTCCTCGGCTCCTGCCTCGAGTGCGTCCTCCATAAGCTTTTCCTCGTCAACGCCCTCCGACTCGATTATTATAACGCCCTTGTCGCTGAACATATATCCGACGCAGCCCGTCTGACCGAGATTGCCGCCGAACTTATCGAAATAGTGGCGCACATCCGATGCGGTACGGTTGCGGTTGTCGGTGGTAGTGCTTACGATAACGGCAACTCCGGACGGGCCGTAGCCCTCGGACATTATCTCCTCGTAGTTGTCGGCATCTCCGCCACTCGCCTTCTTTATCGCGCGGTCGATATTATCGTTCGGAACGTTGTTCGACTTTGCCTTTGCTATAAGATCGCGCAGACGGCTGTTGTTTGCGGGATCTCCGCCGCCTTCCTTTACGGCGATCATGATCTCTTTTGCTATCTTGGTAAATACCGATGCTCTCTGCGCGTCGGTCTTACCCTTTTTATGCATAATATTTTTCCATTTACTATGTCCGGACATTTTATCTACTCTCCTTAAACTACTGCTTTTATATTTTTTCGGGCTTCTTCATGCAGATAAGTCCGAATGAATTTCCAAGTACCGTCTTTGTCGCCTCGGTCATCTTCAGGCGGAATGCCTTCGCTCCATCATCCTTTGCCGTAAATATCGGGCACTCCTGATAGAAGCGGTTGAACGCTGCGCACACGTCCAAAATGTAGCGCGTTATGACCATCGGCTCGTAATCGCGAATAGCCGCCGCTACCTTCTCGGGAAGAAGGGACAGTGTCTTTGCAAGCTTTATCTCCTCGTCGCACGGCTCGTATGCTCCGGTATCGCGGAAGATATCCTTGCCCTTTTCAAGCAGACTGCAGCATCTCGCATAGGTGTACTGCGCATAAGGTCCTGTGTTGCCGTCGAAGCTGAGCGCATCCTCCATAACGAAGTTGATATCCTTTATACGGCTGTTCGAGAGATAGTAGAATACTATCGCACCTACGCCGACAGCCTCTGCAGTCTCGTCCTTGTTCTCAAGGTCTGGATTCTTCTCGTTCATGATATCCTTGACCTTTTCGATCGCAAGGTTAAACAGATCACCGAGAAGTATAACGTTTCCGGTACGTGTTGCCAGCTTTTCTCCGTTGATGCTGACGGTGCCGTACGGCACGTGAACGAGCTTATCGTACCAATCGTAGCCCATAAGCTCAACTACCTTGAACCACTGTGCAAAGTGCAGGCTTTGACCGGCTGAGGTAACGTATATGCACTTGTCGAAATCGTATGTTCTCTTGCGGTAAACGGCAGCCGCGATATCTCTTGTGGGATAAAGGGTCGAGCCGTCCTTTTTAAGTATGAGGCACGGAGGCATATTATACTCGGAAAGATCGACGATGGAAGCTCCGTCATCTATCTTCATAAGTCCGAGCTCGCGGAGCTTGTCCACCTGCTCGGGCATCTTATCGGTATAGAAGCTCTCTCCGTTGTAGCTGTCAAAGGTGATACCGAGCTGCTTATAGGTCTTCTGATATTCAGCCAGGCTTATATCTATAAACCATCTCCAGAGGCGCATATTCTCCTCGTCGCCGTGTTCGAGCTTTGTAAACTCCGCACGAGCCTCGCTCTCAAGCGATTCGTCCTGCTCTGCCTCCTTGTGGAAGCGAACGTAGAGCGCGACGAGCGCCTCGATACCTCCGTTTGTTATCTCCTCCTCGGAGCCCCATCTGCGGTACGCGCAGATAAGCTTTCCGAACTGCGTACCCCAATCACCGAGGTGATTTATTCCGATGCACTTATATCCTGCAAACTCATGCAGAAGCTTGAGCGAATGACCGATAACGGTCGTTCCGAGATGGCCTATATGAAACGGCTTTGCGACGTTCGGAGAGGAATAGTCGAGAACGACGGTCTTTCCCTCGCCCTCCTTGCTCCGGCCGAAATCATCTCCCAAAGATAATATGCTGTCGACAACGCCGCCGTAGAAATACTTCGCATCGGCAAAGAAGTTAAGGTATCCTCCGACGATATCGGTGTGTGCGATACCCTCCGGCAGCTCACGCGCGCCGCTTATATCCGAAGCTATCTGCGGAGGCGCCTTTTTCATGCTTCGGCTGAGCTTAAAGCACGGAAGGGACAGATCT
>CAZSUR010000079.1:0-6352 GCA_964610075.1 uncultured Lachnospiraceae bacterium | reverse complement strand
CGGAATCCCCGAAGATCACATCAAAAAGGCGATACAGATGGGTATCGTTAAGATATGCATATACACAGAGATGTGTGCGCAGGGCAAAGATATGGCGAAGAAATACCTTGCGGAGCATCCCGATTATGCCGGAAACTATGACGTTCCCGAGCTCTATAAGGCGGTGCTTGACGGCTTTACCCACGCCGAGGAGGAGTGCATCCGTATGTTTATGAGCGACGGAAAGGCTTCGGGCGAGGAGTCGGACGGCCTGCTTGAGCTCAATATGTCGCTTGACGCTCCGGGCGGAGCGGTTATAAACCACGACGTAGGGCCTGCATATCCTTCGCTTCCCACCGAGACTCACAGACCTCTTGTAGACACCGGATATTGGGATAAAAATATGTAATCTATCAGGGCTCTGCCTGACATCCGAAAGGAGTGATCTTTATGTGGCTGATGGGCGTAGACATGGGAACGTCCGGCTGTAAGGCCGTGGTGTTCGACGAAAAATGGAACGTCGCAGCTCAGGCTTGCAGAGAATATTCGCTGCATTTCCCGGGCGAGGGGCTCCTCGAGCTTAATTCTGAGCTTGTGTGGGAGAGCATCTGCCGGGTGATCAAAGAGGCGAATGCCGAGGCTGCCGAGCCGGTCGAGGCTTTGGCGGTATCAGCAATAGGCGACGTTATAATACCTCTCGGAGCAGACGGAGCTCAGATAAGAAATTCTATCGTGGACTTTGATCCCAGAGGAGCCGAGGAGATCAAAAGCTTTGTCGGCAGATTCGGTGCCGAACGCTTCTTCAATCTCACCGGAATGCCGCCGCTTTACATAGGAAGCCTCTCGAAGATGCTATGGCTGTCCGAGCACGAGCCGGAGACCTGCAAAGCGGTCAGTCGTTGGGCTACGTACGAGGATTTCATTGTAGGCAAGCTCGGACTTGATCCGTGTGTCAGCTACGGCGAGGCGGCTCGCACCATGCTTTTCGACATACGCAAAAAGGATTGGTGCGACGAGGTGCTGGAGCAGGCGGGAATATCGCGAGATAAGCTCCCGACTCCCGTGCCGTCGGCAACGAAGATAGGCACCATCCCCGAGGCGCTGGCAGCGGAGCTCGGCTTTACCGTGCCCGTTACCGTCGCAAGCGGAGGACACGATATGATATGCGCCGCGGTAGGCGCCGGACTCGATGAGAGAAATCCGGGCGTTGCGGTCGATATATCGGGCACGATAGAGGGAGTTGTGGCGGCTCTGCCGGAGCCGAACACAAGCGACCGTATGCTCGGTCACGCGCTGTCCTGCTATCCCGCGTACAGCGGATACGTTACCTTCAGCGTCAACCTCACCTCGGGCTGTGTCGTGCGATGGTTCAGAGACAAGATGCTTCCTGACGAAAAGGAGCGCTGCGAGAGGGACGGAGAGAATATCTTCGGCTATATGCACAACGGAATAGATCCGGATAAGCCGGGCGGACTTATGTTCATACCTCACTTCTCCGGAAGCGGAAATCCGCATTTTGATCCGTTGGCACAGGGAGCGGTGTATGGGCTGAGCCTTGACACTACGCGCTCTGATATAGCTCGCGCTATGTTCGAGGGGCTGGCATACGAGCTGAAATATCACGTTGAAGCTCTGCGCGGCTCGGGAATAGACCTGCGAGCTCTGCGAGCTGTCGGAGGAGGAAACCGCAACCCGGTCGAGCTCCAGATGAAGGCGAATATACTCGGCCTTGACCTGATTCAAGGCGGAGTTGCAGAATCCTCTGCACTCGGCGCGGCGGCATACGCTGCGACCGCGATGGGAGTAATTTCGGATCCGGCGGACGCATATCTTGCAATAAAGAGCAAGGAAAAGCTGTTTGAGGCAAAGCCGAACGAGCTTTTTGAAAAGGCTTTCATAAAGTATGTCGTTCTGTCTAACAGCATACATGAATATGAGAATGCTGCATCCGGCAGAAACCTTTCGATAACGAAGGGCAAATACAGCAAAAAAAGGAAGAAGGCTTCGGAGCAGTAGGCGAGCTTAAAATAGCGCCTTGCCAGCTTTGGATCCGTAGCCTTGCTTTAGGTGAAAGGAACAAAAATGAGAGAAATAACTATGGGAGAGAGCGCACAGCTCACCTCCCCACACCTTTTCGGTGCTCTCCTTACAAAGGACAGCGCAGGCAAGGTGAACGTGATGGGAATATCCTGGTTTACATACGTGTCGCTGCGCGACGGAAAGATGCTTTTCTGTACCTCAAATAAGGGGTACACCGGAAAGGTGATAAGGGAGACCGAAAAGGCTACCTTCTGCGTTATTACAAAGGAGCTTTCCGACAAGCTGCTGCAGTGCTGCAAGTGCAGCGGAGCCGTATGTGACAAGGTATCCGAGCTCGGCATCGAGCTTGTTTGCGAGGAGGGCTTCGATGTGCCGCTTCTTCGAGGTGCCGGAGTATCCTTCGCAATGACCCTTGATCAGGCTGTCGATGCAGGAGATCACGGTGTGTATATTATGGACGTCTTAAAGGTTGTATGCGACGAGGAAGGCCCGTACGTATACGCCTACGACGGATATAAAAGGCTTGACTCTGTTTAAAAATTTTAAATAAAGTGCCGAAATGCACAAGAAAAGAGGTAATCAAATGAAAAAGAACATCCCCGAATTGGTTGTAATGCTGACTCATAACGACAGGACAGTTCCGGATGCAATTGAGGTTTTTGAGGCAGCAAAGGACTCCCCCGCAAAGTATTGGGGCTTTAAAGAGGTAGGACTTCCCGTTGATAAAATGAAGGAGCTTGTTGCCAAGATTAAAGAAGCCGGAAAAACTTCTTTTCTTGAGGTCGTCGCTTATACCGAAGAAGAGTGTGTTGCAGGCGCAAAGCTCGGCGTTGAGTGCGGTTTTGACATTCTCATGGGAACACTTTACTTTGATTCGGTAAAGAAGGTTGCAGATGATGCCGGAATGAAGTATTATCCCTTCGTCGGAGAGCTCTCCGGCAGACCTACCGTAATGAACGGAACTATCGAGGGAATCATCGCTCAGGCAAAGGCGCTTGTAGAGGAAAAGGGAGTTGAGGGCTTCGATCTCCTCGGCTACCGCTTCGTCGGAGATGCCGTCAGGCTCAATCGCGAGTTTGTTGCGGCTCTTGACGTTCCCGTATGTCTCGCAGGAAGCGTTAACTCGTTCGAGCGCCTCGACGAGGTAAAATCTACCGGAGCATGGTCGTTTACGATAGGCGGAGCGTTCTTCGAGAAGAAGTTCGCTGACGCTTCGTTCGGTGAGCAGATAAAGATAGTCTGCGACTACATGAACAAATAATTTTATGCCGAAAAACTATAACAGTAAAGGAGAATGAAGATATGAGAGTGCTTGCATTCGGTGCACATCCCGACGATATGGAATTTCACGTAGCCGGAACTCTTGCTAAGATGGCAGCTCGCGGCGATGAAGTTTATATGTGTATCGCAACCAACGGAAATATAGGCTCGTATAACATGAGCAAGGAAGAGATCGCCGAGATGCGTCATAAGGAAGCTCAGGCTTCCGCCGACGTTATCGGAGCGCATTTGATCTGGCTCGACGAGCCGGACGAATTCCTTTTCGACACACCCGAAACGAGAATGAAGTTTATCGAGGCTGTCCGTCTGGCGCGTCCCGATGTAATATTCGCTCCGCCTCCTTTTAAGGACTATAACCAGGATCACGATTACACCGGATATCTTGCATTTGAGGCAATAGTGCTGGCTGCCGTAAAGCTTATGGAGACAGAGCACCCGGTAATAGATCATATTCCGCCGTTGTTCTACTACACTCCTCATGGTGGATTGCCGATAAAGACTCCGCCGCAGTACTTTGTTGACATCTCCGATGTGTTTGAGACAAAGATGAAGATGTTCCATTGCCACAAATCTCATGCCGGAGATTTGTGCAAGGATTCATTCGGAGTTGATTACGGCGATATGATCGTAAGAGAAGGAAAGTTCTATGCTTCCGCTTGCGGAACGAAGAACGTCGACTACGTTGAAGCGTTTGCGCTTTGCACAGATTGGCCGATAATTGCCGGAGCGCATAAGTTCCTTCCGTAAAATGAATATTTCGCCATCGGCGTAAAAAAAACAAGCCTCGCGGCTCGACGCGAGGCTTGTTTTTCGTTGTGCGGGTGTGAACCCGACCGCGAAGGGGGCAATATGGGAGCATTGAGCTGTGAAGCTACGTAATGCCGTGACTCGGCGTCGTTTCGACGACGGAGAGCGCGCTGTCGAGGGACATGGAGTGGGTGCGATGCCACAGGCTCTGTTGTAGGAGTGTGGTGCCGCAGCGCCTGAGCTTGCATGGAGCTCCCGGAGCAGCGCCGGAGCTCGATATCACAGTATAGGAGCCTGTGACGTTGCGGTATTGTAGCTGCGTGATTCTGCGGTGACACGCACGAGCCGCAGAGCTCTCGGGCGAGGCTTCGCCTTTGGCGCAAAAAAGGCAGGGTGTGCATTTGCACACTCTGCCTTTCGGTGACGTTTATTATATTGTCGGTATATGCTATTATTTCAGCATACCGAGGGTAACGTCCTTTACTGCCGCGAGAGCTTCGTCTATCTTGGAAGCATCCTTTCCGCCGGAGGAGGCGCTGTCGGGACGTCCGCCGCCCTTTCCACCGGTTATTGCGCTTACAGCTTTCAGTATGTTTCCGGCGTGAGCGCCGCGTGCTACCGCATCCTTTCCACAGGAGCAGGTGAAGGTTATCTTTTCTCCATTGTGGAGGCATACTACCGTTACCGCATCCGGAGCCGATGCCTTTATCTCGTCGCATATCGTACGTGCGGTCTCGTTCGATTCGTCGGTGAGCTTGTGCGCTATTATGCGTACTCCGCCCTCCGATACAGCCTCGGACAGGAGCTGCGCGCTCTTTGCAGCCGCAAGCTTTGCGCCGCGCTGCTCGCATTCCTTTTTGAGAGCATGGAGCTCACTCTGGAGCTGCGCGGCTCTCTTTGCGATATCGTTTACGTTGCTGACCTTAAGCTCCTTTGCCGTATCCTCGATAAGCGAACGGTTTTCGGAGAACATTTCCAGCACTCCGTAGCCGGTAGTTCCTTCTATTCTTCTGATTCCGGCAGCGACCGAGCTTTCGGATATTATCTTGAAAAGACCCATGCGACCGGTGTTGCTTGCGTGAGTTCCTCCGCAAAGCTCCATAGAGAAGTTACCCATCGAAACAACGCGAACGGTGCTTCCGTACTTCTCTCCAAACAGAGCGGTAGCTCCCATAGCCTTTGCGCTTTCAACGTCGGTCTCTACCGTCGTTATATCCTCGCCTAAGAGATTGCGGAAAGCTGCTCGTCGGATACAGCCTCGTAGTGGGTGAAGTCGAAGCGGACTCTGTCCTCATCGACGTACGAGCCTGCCTGCTCGACATGGTTGCCGAGCACCTCGCGCAGAGCTGCCTGGAGCAGATGCGCCGCCGAGTGGTTGCGCCTGATAGAATTACGGCGCGGAACGTTTATCTCAAGTCTTACGTTATCTCCAACCTTTATATCGCCGTCGGCAAGGGTGCAGAGATGCAGGTATACGCCGTCGGATTTTTTGGTATCGGTAACGCTTATCATGGTATCATTGTCGTATATTACGCCGGTGTCGCCTACCTGACCACCGCCCTCGCCGTAGAATACGGTGCGATCGAACACGATGGCGCACTCGCCCTCGGGCGCGTACTCAACCAGCTCCTCGTCGACGATTATCGCGAGCACCTTTGCGTTGCACACGTCGTTATCATAGCCGACAAACTCGGTCTTCGGCATAGAGCTGAGAAGATTCTTCGAAGCATCGCTCCAGCCGCTTATATCGGCACGTGCCTTCTTTGCACGCTCGCGCTGCTTCTGCATAAGGCTTCTGAATATATCCTCGTCGACCGTCAGATTGTTCTCGCCGAGTATCTCCTTTGTCAGATCAAGCGGGAATCCGAACGTATCGTAAAGCTTGAACGCATCGTCTCCGCTTATCGAGGTCTTGTTTGCAAGCAGGGTATCGCGGATTATATTCGAAAGTATCGAAAGTCCGGCATCTATCGTTGCAGCAAAGCGCTCCTCCTCCATGCGTATGACCTTCTTTATATAGTCGAGCTTTTCGGTGAGCTCGGGGTATTCGGAGTAGTTCTCCTTCGCTACGACATCGACTATATCCGAAAGGAAGAGGTCGGTTATACCGAGCATACGTCCGTGGCGCGCGGCGCGGCGGAGCAGTCTGCGAAGCACGTATCCGCGGCCCTCGTTTGACGGGATAACTCCGTCGCATACAAGGAAGGAGGTCGAGCGGATGTGGTCGGTTATTACGCGAAGAGATATATCGGTCTTTTCGTCCTTGCCGTAGGTAACGCCTGCCTTTTCGCATATGGCGGACATG
>CAZSUR010000078.1:0-6425 GCA_964610075.1 uncultured Lachnospiraceae bacterium | reverse complement strand
CGGAAACTGTGAGAGGGGGGAGCTCACTCTTTTGTCTTTCGACCATCTGCGAACGTTTTTTATCGTGTAGCGAATCTCCTCCAGCACCATGCCGGTCTCGCACATATAGCTTTCAAACCTCGATTTACCGAGGTCTTTTTTCAAGGCTTCATTTATTTTGTCCTCATTTCGGAGTATCGCCAAGCGCAGCCTTTTGAGCGCGTCTGTTCTGAATCGCACATCCTTTGTTTCTTTTGTCGCAAAAAAGCTTCTTTGAGCGTTTAAAATATCCTTTATTTCCATTTTAAGCTCTCCTGATTATCCTTTGTTTTAGAAAAATGCCGGCACCTTTAAATGCCGGCATTTCGTTATTTGTGATTATTATTCGGGCTCATCTGCCGCAGCATTGCTTATACTTTTTACCGCTGCCGCAGGGACAGGGCTCGTTGCGTCCGACCTTCGGTACATTCTTCACCGGTGCCGACTTGCGGCTTGCCGCATCCGAGCCTTGACCGGCAAAGCCCTCGCTCGTTATCCGAACGACCTCGCGTCTCTTTATCTCGGCGTCCTTTCGCGGCATGACCGAGAGCACGGCGCGTACTGTATCCTCACGTATCGAGGCTATCATTTCGTCGAACAGATCGGCTCCCTGAATACGATATTCGTTTATGGGATTGCGCTGAGCATATGCGTTAAGCCCAACCGAGTTTTTGAGATCGTCCATCGCACTGAGCTGATCCATCCACTTGGAGTCAACGTTGCGAAGCAGGAGTATGCGCTCGATCTCGCGCATCTGCTCGGCGCCGAACAGCTCGGATTTTGAGCGGTAGAGCTCATCCGCGCGTGTGTGCAGAAGCTCGGAGATCTCGCTCGGATCAACGCTGTCAAGCTCATCGTCCGAATATTTGAAATCCTCGTCGGTGCACAGAAGTCCGAAGAAATATCCGCGGAGTCCGTCGAGGTTATAATCTCGCGGTGTCTCGCCGGACAGGTAGGTAGCTATCGCTCCGTCTATCGTCTGGGATATCATATTCTGTATCTTATCCGAAAGATCCGCTCCGTCAAGCACCTCCTTGCGTTGATCGTAGATGACCTTTCTCTGCTGATTCATTACGTCGTCGTAGGTGAGCACGTTCTTACGTCTTGCGAAGTTGTTATCCTCAAGCTGCTTTTGAGCGTTCTCGATCGAGTTTGAAAGTATTCCCGCCTCTATCGGCTGATCGTCCGGCAGTCCCAGACGGTCTATTATCGCCATGACCCTCTCGCTTCCGAAAAGGCGCATAAGATCGTCCTCCATCGAGAGGAAGAAGCGTGATTCTCCCGGGTCTCCCTGTCTGCCCGAGCGGCCTCTGAGCTGATTGTCTATGCGGCGTGATTCGTGGCGCTCGGTACCGATTATATAAAGTCCGCCGAGCTCGCAGATCTTCTCCGCCTCCGGGCGTATCTGTTCACGATATTTCTCGTACAGCGAGCGGAATACCTTGCGTGCCTCGAGTACCTCGTCCGATACCGATAAAGACGAGCCGATGGCGAGTCCGATTATATCCTCGTCATAGCCTTCCTTTATCATCTCGTTTTTTGCCATGAACTCCGGGTTTCCGCCGAGCATGATGTCGGTACCTCTACCTGCCATGTTGGTGGATATCGTAACCGTACCGAGCTTTCCGGCTCCGGCTACTATCTCTGCCTCTTTTTCGTGATGCTTTGCATTGAGCACCGTGTGCGGAACTCCGTTCTTCTTCAGCCGTCTTGAAAGCTCCTCCGATTTGTCGATTGATACCGTACCGACGAGCACCGGCTGTCCCTTTTCGTGACATTCCTTTATCTGCTCGACGATGGCGTTGTATTTCGCCTCGACCGTTTTATAGACAACGTCGTGATGATCTATTCTTATCATCGGCATATTCGTCGGAATGGCAACGACGTCGAGATTGTATATCTCTCTGAACTCCATCTCCTCGGTCAGCGCTGTTCCGGTCATTCCGGAGAGCTTTGAGTAAAGCCTGAAGTAGTTCTGGAAGGTTATCGTTGCGATGGTCTTTGTTTCCTTCTGTATCTTTACGTGCTCCTTCGCCTCGATAGCCTGATGAAGACCGTCCGAGTAGCGGCGGCCGACCATAAGTCTTCCGGTAAAGCTGTCGACGATGATGACCTGGTTATCCTTTACGACGTAGTCGACGTCGCGCTGCATGATACCGTGAGCGCGTACCGCCTGATTTATATGATGAGATATAGTCGAGTTTTCGGGAGCGGAGAGGTTTTCAAGCTTGAAGAACTCCTCCGCCTTCTTTATTCCGGAGGCGGTGAGCACGGTCGTGCGCGCCTTTTCGTCAACGATGTAATCCGCATCTATGTCGTCGTTTGACTCCTTGTCGTCAAGTTCCTTTATGCGATAAACACGGAGGCGTGATACAAACTTGTCTGCAAGATCGTAAAGCTCGGTGGATTTGTCTCCCTCACCCGAGATGATAAGCGGCGTGCGTGCCTCGTCGATAAGGATAGAGTCGACCTCGTCGACGATAGCGAAGGCGTGTCCGCGCTGAGAGAGATTCTCGCGGTACAGTACCATGTTGTCACGAAGATAGTCGAAGCCGAATTCGTTGTTGGTACCGTAGGTTATATCGCAGTTGTATGCCTCCTGCTTTTCCGGCTTCGTCTGATCGTGTACAACAAGTCCGCAGGACAGACCGAGGAAGTTGTAAACTCGTCCCATCTCCTCACATCCGAGTCTTGCGAGATATTCGTTTACCGTTACTATATGAACGCCCTTACCTGCGAGCGCGGTGAGGTAAGCGGGAAGGGTAGCGACAAGCGTCTTTCCTTCACCTGTTTTCATTTCGGCAATACGTCCCTGATGTAGAATGATTCCGCCCATAAGCTGCACCCTGAACGGGCGCTTGCCGAGAACGCGATCATCCGCCTCGCGGACGAGCGCGAACGCATCCGGCAGTATATCGTCGAGCGTCTCGCCGTCGGCAAGACGTCCTTTGAGCGTGTCGGTGGTAGCTCGAAGCTAATCATCGTTCATCGCGGAGTATTTATCCGCAAGTGCTTCTATCTTATCAACCCAAGGCTCGATCTTCTTTATCTGCCTTTCGCTGTACGTTCCGAAGATTTTATCTATAATGCTCATAAAATGTTCCTTTCATTTGAAGAATCATTCTTCAATGATAACGTTAATTATATTTTAACCTATTGTTAGGTGCGAATTATATAGTAAATTGTAAATATTGTAAATGCAGTTGAAAAAATATCCGTTTTGGTATAGAATATCATGGTGGAAGAGAGGAAATAAACTATATGGATATAAATATTGTGCTGGTGGAGCCGGAGATCCCTCAAAATACCGGAAATATAGCAAGGACGTGTGCCGCGACCGGAGCGGCGCTTCATCTTGTGAAGCCGCTTGGGTTTGCGATCGACTCGGCGAAGCTCAAGCGTGCCGGGCTTGACTATTGGGACAAGCTGAACATAACCTACTACGACAGTCTTGCCGATTTTATAGCGAAAAACGGCTCGGAGAGTATGTATTTCTTTACGACAAAGGCGAAGCACTCATACACCGACGTGACGTATCCCGAGAGGGTATTTTTGGTGTTCGGAAAGGAAACACGCGGCCTGCCCGAGGAGCTTCTTGCGCAGCATCCGGAGGAATGTGTAAGGCTCCCGATGCGCGACGGGCTCCGTTCGCTCAATCTTTCGAACACGGTGGCTGTCGCCGTATACGAGGCTCTGCGCCAACATTCCTTTGACGGACTTTTGTCCGAAGGAGCTCCGACTACCTTCAATTGGTGAACGTCAATTTACAAAAATTATCATAATAGTATACATTCCATACATTATTTGTACAAAATCTTTTGATATGATTATACGGTAAACAATATTTGTTTTTGATACCTTTGGGGGGATTACGTGGATAATCATATTAAAACAGATAATAATAGCTCGGTCTGTCCGGACAATCCTGACAAGGACGTTGTGTGCGGCGGGCTCAGATATCGACTTGATTACGATAAATATCAAAAATCGTTGAATAAATCGAACAAGGGTAAGCTCTCGGCGTCGAAAAAGGGCTTGATAGCCGCTTTCATCGCCGTGCTTGCTTTAATAGCTCTCACCTTTGCCGGAATATTCATCTTCAATGCCAATGCGGCACAGAATAACGAGCCGAAGTTCCGTACCTGCGATAATTACAGATGCGAGCACGCGTGCACGGATTCTGTAACTGACGATAATTGATATATGACGTCTTGAAACTTTAAAAACCTACGTCCCACGGGAAAAATCCCGGTCGGGATCGCAGGTTTTTATTTTTTATCCCAGGGCTTTTTGTCCTTGATATCGTTGTATATGCCGCAGAAGCTGTCGTGACGGCTACTCGGTATCTTTCCGGCGTTTACCGCCTCTATTATGTTGCAACCGTCCTCGCGCGTGTGGGTGCATTTGGTGTATCTGCACGAGCCGATGTACGGCTTGAATTCTCTGAAGGTATCGGGGAGATCCTCCTTTGTGAAGAAGTCGAAGCGTATGAAGTCGATCAGGCTAAAGCCGGGTGTGTCGGCAAGGAAGCCGGTGGCATCGGGAAAGCCGAGCGAATCAAGCGGATAAAGCTCGACGTGGCGCGTGGTGTGCTTTCCGTGAGCCGTTTTGCGGCTGAGCTCGCCGGTTTCAAGCTCGAGCGTCGGAAAAAGATGATTGATAATCGTCGATTTGCCTACTCCCGATTTTCCGGCGAATACGGTCAGCTTGTCGCGGCAGCTCTCTCCGATATAGGAACGAAGTTCGTCTAATCCGAGGCCGCTTTCGGATGAGGTGATAAAGGTGTCGAAGCCGCAGCTCCGGTATATCTCGGCAATGCGTTCGGCAGAATTCGCGTCGCGGTCGGCCTTGGTTATAACTATGCACGGCTCGATGCGGTTGAACTCCGCTATCGCCGTGAATTTATCTATCTCGTAAAGCTCCGGTCGCGGCTCGCTTGCGGCAACGGTGACGAGTAGCATATCTATATTAGCGAGAGGGGGACGTATAAGCGAATTATGTCTCGGTTCGATGCTTTTGATCGAGATCGAGCCCTCGATCGACGGGTCTCGCTCGAGTGTGACACTATCTCCCACAAGTGGTTTTATCCTCTCATGGCGGAACGCTCCCTTTGCCGTGCAGGCAAGAGTCTCGCGCTCGGGTGTCACGACCGTATAAAGTCCTCCGAGTCCTTTTGTTATCGTACCTTTTATCAGCATTGTGTGCTCGCTTTCCTTTGCTTTGATTATATTCTAAATTATACAGTAAAAATCGGATAAAATCAATGGGTAAACGCCGCTTGATCAAAAAAGCGCCGCCGTGAAGCAAGGCGTACGTGCAAGTTGAGTGCGTAGCGAGAGTATATCAGGAGATCTCGCCTTTTTGCTCGACGTATTACAGCTTAACGTGACGATATGCAAAAACTATAATGTTGGATAAAATAAAGATAGAAGGCGATGTCATTTCACGCCAAACCAAAGCTTCAAAAGAAGCTCGGCCCAGTCATGATCGATCGCCTTCTGCAATAAGTGTAGCAGATTTAGTGGCGAATGTCAACCCCAAATATGAAAATAAATGTCAAGCACCGGACACGGTTGGGGGTACAAGAAATAAAAGGCGGCTATTGACAAAAAAAATCACTCATGGTAGAATATATCAGGACAGGCGAGGATCGGGACAAGTAGTCCGCTTCAAATACGTACAGAAAGCTGCCGGCTGATGAGAGGCGCACGATATTAAGCTGACGAATACACCCGTGAGCCGTATTTTCGAACGCATATCTTTGCAAGTAGGGGATACCGTGTTCCGCACGTTAAAGCGGTAGGGTACGCAAAGTACCCGCAGAGTCTCCGCCCGCGAGGTCGGGGAAAACAAAGGTGGTAACATGGGAAAAGCTCCCGTCCTTTATTTTAGGACGGAGCTTTATTTTATTTTAGAAAGGTGTAAGATCATGACAGTATTTGACGAGCTTAAGGCAAGAGGGCTTCTTGCGCAGCTTACAGACGAGGAAGAAATAAAGGAGCTTATAAACAACGGAAAGGCGACCTTTTATATAGGCTTCGACCCTACTGCAGACAGCCTTCACGTCGGACATTTTATGGCACTTTGCCTTATGAAAAGACTTCAGCTTGCCGGAAATAAGCCGATAGCGCTTATCGGTGGCGGTACGGCTATGATAGGAGACCCGTCCGGACGTACCGATATGCGCCAGATGATGACCCCCGAGATGATAGAGCACAACTGCGAATGCTTTAAGCGCCAGATGAGCCGCTTCATCGACTTTTCCGACGGAAAAGCTCTTATGGTAAACAATGCGGATTGGCTGCTTAAGCTGAACTACGTCGAGCTTCTGCGTGATGTGGGAGCGTGCTTCTCGGTCAACAATATGCTCCGCGCGGAGTGCTATAAGCAACGCATGGAGAAGGGAC
>CAZSUR010000077.1:0-6440 GCA_964610075.1 uncultured Lachnospiraceae bacterium | reverse complement strand
CCATGTGTACGAGCACGTCGGGGCAGCAATGCTCCGGCGCTACCTTGAGCTGACCGCTCACGTGATCATGTACGAGCTTTTTGAAGAACTGCTCGTTTTCGTCGGCAAGGAGATAGTCGAAGCGTATGCCCGAGCGGATAAATATCTTCTTTATCCCGGGTACCTTTTCGACCTCGCGAAGAAGCTTCACGTAATCCGAATGGTCGGCTATCAGATTCTTGCACGGGGTGGGGACAAGGCACTTCCTCTGCGAGCACACTCCGTCGGTGAGCTGCTTTTTGCAGGCAGGCTCCCTGAAGTTTGCCGTAGGGCCGCCTATATCGTGTATGTAGCCCTTGAATCCGTCAAGCTTTGTGATCTTTTCCGCTTCCTCTACCACCGATTCTATGCTGCGCGAGCGAACGGCTCTTCCTTGGTGGAATGCCAGCGCGCAGAAGTTGCAGGCTCCGAAGCAGCCTCGGTTATGAGTTATGGAAAAGCGTACCTCTTGTATCGCGGGCACTCCGCCGTCCTTTTCGTAGGACGGGTGATAGTTCCGCATATAGGGGAGAGCGTATACTGCATCAAGCTCGTCACGCTCGAGCGGAGGCATGGGCGGATTCTGCACGAGAAGCTTTCCGTCGTATATCTCGGTGACGGCGCGGCCTCGCACCGAATCTTGCTCGCGGTATTGCGCGCCGAATGCCTCGGCATATGCTTTTTTATCGGTTTTTAATACGTTGTAATCGTAGTAGCCTATCGCATCATAGTGAAGCTTGTCGTCCGGAGCTTGAAGAAATACCGTTCCGCGCACGTCCCGTATCTTTTTTACCGGAACGCCGCGATCGAGCAGCATCGCTATCCTGCGAAGGATGTTTTCGCCCATTCCGTAGGTCAGAATATCCGCACGCGAATCGACAAGTATGCTGCGACGCACCTTGTTATCCCAATAATCGTAGTGTGCAAAGCGTCTGAGCGAAGCCTCAAGTCCGCCTATTATGATAGGCACGTCTCCGTAGGTTTCCCTTATTCTGTTGCAGTACACGATCACCGCGCGGTCGGGGCGAAGCCCGGTCTTTCCGCCCGGAGAATAGTAGTCGTAGGTTCTTTTCTTCTTTGAAACTGTGTAGTGCGCGACCATCGAGTCAATATTTCCCGATGACACGAGAAATCCGAGGCGCGGGCGTCCAAACTCGCGAAATGCGTCGGCACTTTTGTAATCGGGCTGGGCGAGTATAGCTACGCGAAAGCCCTCCGCCTCGAGCACACGCGATATTATCGCGACGCCGAAGGCGGGGTGATCGACGTATGCGTCTCCGGTAACGTAGACGAAGTCCGGTGCGTCCCAGCCTGCTTCATCCATCTCGCGGCGCGAGATGGGGAGAAAACCTAAAGATTCCGCCATCAGTCTTTCACTTCAACCATCTGGAATACTTCAAGCACGTCGTCGACCTTGATATCGTTGAATCTTTCCAGACCTATTCCGCACTCAAAGCCCTGTGCGACCTCGCGCACGTCATCCTTGAAGCGCTTGAGCGAGGATATCTTATCCTCGAATATCACTACGCTGTCACGCAGAACGCGAATCTGCGCGCTTCTCGTGACCTTTCCGTCGGTGATATAACATCCGGCGATAGTTCCGACGTTCGGTACGTGTATCGTCTGACGAACGTGAGCGTGACCAAGAAGCGATTCCTTGTAGGTAGGAGCAAGCATACCCTTCATCGCAGCGGTTATCTCCTCGATGCACTCGTAGATTATGCGGTAGGTGCGGATATCAACGTTCTGGCGTGCCGCCGAATCGAGCGCGTTCTTGTCGGGGCGTACGTTAAAGCCGACTATAAGCGCGTTTGATGCTGCTGCGAGCATTACGTCGCCCTCGGTGATTCCGCCGACCGCGGTGTGTATTATCTTTACCTTTACCTCGTCGTTGGACAGCTTGAGAAGGGAGGACTTTACCGCCTCCGCCGAGCCGTCAACATCCGCCTTTACGATGATGTTGAGCTCCTTTATACCCTCGGATATCTGTGCGAACAGATCGTCGAGGTTTACGTTGGAGTTAGCCTTGAACTGTTCCTCCTTCTGCTTTGCACGGCGCTGCTCGGCAAGCTCACGAGCCATGCGCTCGTCCTCGACCGCGTTGAACTCGTCGCCTGCACCCGGCACCTCACTCAGTCCTATTATCTCGACCGGCTCGGAGGGGCCTGCAGTCTTTACGGTTCTGCCCTTGTCGTCGGTCATTGCGCGGACGCGTCCGACAGAGGTTCCTGCGATTATTACGTCACCGCTCTTAAGTGTACCGTTCTGTACAAGCACCGTTGCAACGGGGCCGCGGCCCTTATCAAGCTTCGACTCAATAACGATACCCTTTGCGCGTCTGTTCGGGTTAGCCTTGAGATCCTTTACCTCGGCTACGAGCAGTACGCTTTCAAGCAGATCGTCGATTCCCTTCTTTGTAAGTGCAGATACGGGAACGCATATGACGTCTCCGCCCCATTCCTCGGGAACGAGGTCGTACTTTGTCAAGCTCTGCTTTATGTTTTCGGGATTTGCCGCCGGCTTATCCATCTTGTTTATCGCAACTACTATGTCAAGTCCGGCTGCCTTTGCGTGGTTTATAGCCTCGACCGTCTGCGGCATTATTCCGTCGTCTGCCGCAACGACGAGTATGGCGATATCGGTAGCTTGCGCTCCTCTTGCACGCATAGCCGTAAATGCGGCGTGTCCGGGAGTGTCAAGGAAGGTGATATCCTTTCCGTTTATGCTGACGCGGTACGCACCGATGTGCTGTGTGATTCCGCCTGCCTCGCCCGACGTTATGCTTGTGTGTCTGATAGCGTCGAGTATCGAGGTCTTACCATGGTCGACGTGTCCCATTACGACGACGACCGGAGCTCTCGTAACAAGGCTGTCCGCATCATCCTCGCTGTCGTCGAACAGCTTTTCCTCTATCGTTACTACGACCTCGCGCGTTACCTTTGCTCCAAGCTCGTCGGCGATAAGGTATGCCGTGTCGTAATCTATTACCTGGTTTACGTTGGCCATAACTCCGAGGAGCATCAGGCGCTTTATTACCTCGCTTGCGGTAACCTTAAGTCTGGATGCAAGCTCGCCAACCGCGATCTCGTCGGGTATGGAGACGGAGAGCTGGCGCTTGCGTGCCTTCTCGAGCTCCTGCTGCTTTATCTTCTCCATAGCAAGGCGTTCCTTCGAGCGGTCGTTTCTTCCGCCGCGGCTCTTGAACTTCTGCTTCTCCGGAGCCGAGGTCTTCTTGTCGTCGGTTACGAACGACTCGAGCTTCTCGTCGTACTTTGCAAGGTCGACCGTGGTCGTGCGAGTGTCAACAACACGCGTAGTTGCAGACTTTCCGCGATGAGATGAGCGTCCCTCGCTTGACTGAACGGTTATCTCTCCCGAATCGTGCTTTACGTTCTGTTGGATAGGGGAGGGCTTTGCCGGCTGCGCCGGCTTCTGTTTTGTGGGCTTCTGCGCCTTCTGCTGGGAGAAATCCGGCTTTCTCTCGAAGCGTTTCTCCATGTTTGCCTGAGGACGGTTGTCCGGACGCTGAGAGGACACGTGCTTCGCCTGGCTCTTTGCCTCTGCCACCTTATCGTCGCTCTTCTGCGCCTCTGCCTCAGCCTTGACCTCTGTCGTCTCGGGCTTCGGCTCTTCTGCCGGTGCTGCCTCCTTCTTTTCGGGTGCAGGTTTGCCTATAGCTTCGATCTTTACCTTTCCGCTCATGTAATCGTCGAAGTTCTTTATCTGCTTTGCAAGCGAGAGCTTGTTCATTATCAGGTTGAACTGCTCCGGCTCTATCACCGAGGCGTGAGTTCGTCCCTCAAGGCCGTATTCGGTGAATATGTCGATTATTTCCTTGCTCTTTATATTCAAGTCCTTTGCAAGATTGCTGATTCTGTATTTCTGTGTTGATATCATATAATTGCACCTCCCGCGAACCTTTGCCGGCGTACCGTGTTCGCTTAATTTTACCGATTTTGGTTTTGTTTGTTTATTCTGTTTCGCTAAGCTGTGTACGAATGGATTTTGCAAATCCTTTATCTGTAACCGCTACCGCCGAAACCTCCGAAGCTCTTCCTATCTGCTTTGACAGAGCTGCCATTGTAAATCCTGTTTCGGTATATTCAGCGTTGTAGTACGCGCAGCAGTTTGCAATGCGCTTTTTCGTGTTTCCCGATGCATCCTTTGCAACCAATACTATCGGAGAGTTTTTGTGGAGCTTCTTTTCTTCTCCTCCTCCGATACCGCCGGCGCGTCTGAGTGCCGTCGTTATCTGATCGGTTCCGACGACGAGCCGTCGCGCTCTTGCGGCAAATCCGAGAAGGCTCATTACCTTTTGTTCGTTTACCGTCATATTAGCAAAGCTCCTTTTCAAGTTGATCGTATACCTCGTCAGGTATCCGGCATTCGAGCGCCCGCTCGAGCCGGCGCGCCTTTCGCGCCAGGCGGAAGCACTCGGCACTTTTGCATATATATGCGCCGCGCCCCGGCTTCTTTCCGACAAAATCGAGAGACACGTCTCCGCTCGGAGCTCTGACTACGCGTATAAGCTCCTTTTTAGGTATTGATTCTCCGCATCCCAAGCATTTTCTTTGTGGTATCTTTTTCGTTGCCTGCAAATTGCATCGCTCCAGTCATCTTTTACTGTTCTGTTTTTATATCTATCTTGTATCCGGTAAGCTTGGCAGCCAATCTTGCGTTCTGTCCCTCTTTTCCTATCGCAAGAGAGAGCTGATCGCTGTCAACGTATACTCTGCAGATGCGCTCGTCCTCTATCTCCACCGAATTTACGGTAGCAGGGGAGAGTGATGCGCTTACGTATTCCTCGGGATCCTCGCTGTACTTGATTATGTCTATCTTCTCTCCGCCGAGCTCGTCGATTATGTTGTTGATACGCATACTGCGGTTTCCGATACAAGCTCCGATAGCGTCGACGTTTTCGTCGCGAGACATAACGGCTACCTTGCTTCTGGAGCCTGCCTCTCTCGTTACGCCCTTGATTATAACGGTGCCGTCCTGTATCTCCGGTACCTCAAGCTCGAACAGTCTCTTGACAAGACCGGGATGCGTTCTCGAAAGGGTGACTATCGGGCCCTTCGTTTCCTTTCTGACCTCGGTAACGAATACCTTTATCTTCTGGTTTTCCGTGTATATCTCACCCGGTACCTGCTCCGACTTCAGGAGAGTAGCGATGCTCGTTCCGGTGTCTACCGTTGCGTTTCCGGTAGCATCGTCAACTCGCATTACCGTTGCGGTTATTATCTCTTCCTTCTTGCTTTCATATTCCTTTATCATCATTCCGCGCTCCGCTTCGCGTATGCCCTGGATTATTACCTGCTTTGCGGTCTGTGCGCTGAGTCGGCGGAAGTTCTTCGGCTTCAGCTCTATCTCCGCAACTCCGCCAAGCACGTGGCGACGGCTGAGCTTCTTTGCATCCTCGAGAGAGATCTGAGTTTCCTCATCCTCTACCACCTCGACTATGTCCTTCTGCTGATAAAGTCTTACTTCCTTCTTGTTTGGGTCGAGGAGCACGCGGACGTTGCTGTTACCGCCCTTGTCTCTTTTGTATGCGCTGACCAGAGCCGCCTCGACGCGTTCGATCATGTAATCCTTCGGTATGCCTCTCTCGCTTTCAAGCTGATCGAGGGCGTTAAAAAACTCGGTATTCATTTATTTTCCTTTTTCCTCCGTTTTCAGTTGTTTGAAAAATCATAATACAAATTTATCTTCGATATGCTGCTTCTCGGGATGTTAAGCTCTCCCGCGCTCTCGCTCTCTACCGTTACGACGTCGTCGCTGTAAGAGATGAGCCTTCCGGTGTGAGATTTTGAATTCTCGTACGCCGTGTACAGCTTTGCCGTTATCTCGGCTCCGATGAACGCATCGAGATGAGCGTCGGTGCGAAGCTCTCTTTCGATGCCGGGCGAGGATACCTCAAGCTGATACGACACCGGAATGGGATCCGCCTCGTCGAGTATCGGATCTATCGCGCGGTGAACGCGCTCGCAGTCGTCTATATCGACCTCTCCGTCCTTGTCTATCGTGACCCTGAGTATCTGGCTTCCGCCCTCTTTTACGTACTCAACGTCCCAAAGCTCGCAGCCTGCGGCCTCGACCGTAGGTCGGATGAGCTCGATCACGTCGGATGCAATATTTCCTTTAGCTTTACTCATACGCATTTCCCTCCGTTTCGTTGCGATGGAATATTATTTCCCCCGCAAAAAAGTTGAAGAACAGGAAACCCTGTTCTTCATCCTCACATTATCTAAACTAATGATAGTATACCATGAATGATAATAAAATGCAATAGTTTTTTCAATATTATTTAATTATATTTACCCGTTTTTCACGAAATATCAAAGCGAGGAGTTTATATTTGCGTTGCACTCGCTGAGGTCGTATCTTTTGAGCACGTCCTCGTCTACCCTTACCTTGTCGAACAT
>CAZSUR010000076.1:0-6488 GCA_964610075.1 uncultured Lachnospiraceae bacterium | reverse complement strand
CGAAGATCCGCATGCGCGTCGAAATGTATCACGTGCATATCCGGATATCTCTTGCTTGCCGCGCGCACCGTACCGAGCGTAACGAGGTGCTCGCCGCCTATCATAAGCGGAAGCTTTCCGTTGTCAAAAATGATATCTGCGCGCTCCTCGATGAGCTCAAGCGCAGGCTCGGGTGAGCCGAACGGCAGCTCTATATCCCCACTGTCAAACACGTTTATATCGCACAGATCCTTATTCTGGTACGGGCTGTACGTTTCAATCCCGAACGACTCGCTTCGCATAGCCGAGGGGCCGAAGCGTGTACCGGGGCGAAACGAGGTGGTACTGTCGTACGGAGCACCGAATATAACTATATCCGCATCCTCAAAGCTCGAATCGCAGCCTATAAAATTTTGAATATTAGCCTTCAACATCTAAAAGCAACTCCTCTACATATTTCGGAAGGTAAAAAGCTCCCTCGTGAAGCTTCGTCGTATAATACTTTGTTTCGATGCCGAGCATCTTCCACTCGGTAGCCTTAAGATCGCGCACCGGGTGATACTTTTTGGAGGAGAATCCGAAAAGCCAGTGGCCCGACGGATAGGTCGGAATATGTGCCTGATATACCCGGCTTATCGGGAAGCTCTCTATTATGCGGCGATGTGCGCGCTGCATTGCAAGCGCATCCTCGCTGTAAAAGGGGCTCTCGTGTTGATTAACCATTATTCCGTCCTCATGCAGAGCCTTGTAGCAGTTGCCGTAAAACTCCTTTGTGAACAGACCCTCTCCCGGGCCGAAAGGATCGGTCGAATCGACGATTATAATATCGTATCTGTCCTCGATCGAGCGGATATAACGCAGTCCGTCCTCATAGTGTATATTCACCCTCTCGTCGTCAAGACGGCAGGCGGTAAGCGGAAGATACTTCTTGCAAGCCTCCACAACAAGCGGATCTATCTCGACGAGGTCAATATGCTCGACCATCGGATATTTAACGAGCTCGCGGACAACTCCACCGTCTCCTGCGCCTATAACGAGGATGTTCTTGGGGCTCGGATGCACCGCCATCGGCACGTGCACCATCATATCATGATAGATGAACTCATCCTTTTCGGTAAGCATCATATAGCCGTCAAGGGTGAGGAAGCGTCCGAACTCCTTTGAGTCGAACACGTCGATTCTCTGAAAATCGCTTCGTGCGCTGTAAAGCTGCTTGTCTACTTTTATGGAAAATTTAACGTTCGGAGTATGACGCTCCGTAAACCAAAGCTCCATATGGATATCCTTTCTAAGTACCTTTATTTTTTAGGCATCAGTACATTCAGATGCTCTATCGTCGGATCCTCCGGACCTGTCATAGAGCAGCCCTTCTCTTTTGCGTATTTGATATAATCGAGTATTTCCCGGGTAATACGCTCACCGGGAGCGAGTATCGGTATTCCCGGAGGATAGCACATAACGAACTCGCTGCAAACGCAGCCGGCGCTCTCCTCAAGCGGGAGGGATATCTTGTCTGCGTAGAACGCCTCCTTCGGCGTGACCTCGACCTCCGGATCAAGATATTCGGAGGAAAGCATATCTCCGCGATCCTTCTGGTAGCGGCGCTTTATCTCCGCAAGAGCGCTCACCAGCCGCTCGATATCCTGACGTCGGTCACCTATCGAAAGATAAGCGAGTATATTTCCGATATCTCCGAACTCGATCTGTATATCGTACTCGTCGCGGAGTATATCGTACACCTCGATGCCTGCAAGACCGATATCAAGAGTGTATATCGAAAGCTTGGTCGTATCGAAGTCGAAAACGTTCGTGTTGTTTATAAGCTCTCTGCCGTAGGCGTAGTAGCCGCCGACGGTATTTATCTCGCTTCTTGCGTATTCGGCGAGCTGCATTACCTCGGCAAAGATCCTCTTGCCGTTAAGCGCGAGATTTCTGCGCGAGATGTCAAGGCTGGAGAGCAGCAGATAGGACGCGCTCGTCGTCTGCGTAAGATTTATTATCTGTCGCACATAGCCCTCGCTTACCGTGTCCGCGGCAAGCAAAAAGGAGCTTTGCGTAAGACTTCCGCCGGATTTATGCATACTCACCGCCGCCATGTCGGCTCCAGCCTTCATCGCGGATATCGGCATATTGTCTCCGAAGTAAAAATGCGTGCCGTGAGCCTCATCGGCAAGCACCAGCATTCCGTGTTTGTGCGCTATATCTACTATCTGCACAAGATCAGAGCATATTCCGTAGTAGGTAGGATTGTTCACGAGCACGGCCTTGGCGCCGGGATGAGCCTTGATTGCTGCCTTTACGCTCTCTATATCCATACCGAGCGAGATGCCGAGCCGCGTATCCACCGCCGGATTCACGTATACCGGACGAGCTCCGCATATGACCAGAGCATTTATAACGCTTCTGTGCACGTTGCGCGGAAGTATTATCTCGTCTCCGTCCTTGCATACCGAAAGCACCATGCTTTGAACGGAGGAGGTCGTTCCTCCGACCATCAAAAACGCGCTTGCTGCGCCGAACGCATCGGCGGCAAGCAGCTCCGCCTCTCTTATTACCGAGATAGGGTGACACAGATTGTCAAGCGGCTTCATCGAGTTCACGTCGATGCCGACACAACGCTCTCCGAGAAATTCCCGAAGCTCGGGATTTCCCTTTCCGCGCTTATGTCCGGGCACGTCGAACGGCACAACTCTCATGCTTTTGAATTTTTGCAATGCCTCGTATATCGGGGCGCGATTTTGAGAAAGCTCCGGCATTGTTCCTGCTCCTTTGTTTAGATCCTCAATAGACGTTTCTTCCGCTGAATATCTCTATCATCTCACGGCGCAGGCTGTCGGTTATCGCAAGCCTTGTCTTCGGAGGAAGCTCGTATACGTCGGTGTTGAACAGATAGTTCTGCAGGTCTATTTCCTTTATAAGCATCTTCGTGTGGAAAAGATTTGCCTCGTACAAATTTATGTCCGCGGCATCGTATTTTCTCAGCGTTGCTTCGTTTATGTAGTTCTGGATAGAGGTTATCTTGTGATCTATAAACAGCTTTTTGCCGTCCGTTTCGCGGGTAAAGCCTCTCACGCGATAGTCCATCGTAATGATATCCGAATCGAAGCTGCCGATAAGATAATCAAGGGTGGAAAGAGGCGTTATCTCTCCGCAGGTGGCAACGTCTATGTCAACGCGGAAGGTAGCTATCGAGCTGTCCGGATGATACTCGGGATAGGTATGCACGGTAACGTGGCTTTTATCAAGATGTCCGACGATGGTATCTCCGCCCGGAACGAGCGAGCCCTCGGCGATAAGCAGCGTTACGCTTGCGCCCTGCGGCTCGTAATCCTGTCTTGATATGCTAAGCACCTTCGCGCCTATCATATCGACGACGTGAGTAAGTATGCCGGTGAGACGCTCCGAGTTATACTGCTCGTCTATATATTCTATGTAATCGCGCTGCTCTCGCAGAGTCTTTGCATAGCATACGTCATAGATATTGAAGCTGAGCGCCTTTGTTAAATTGTTGAAACCGTAGAGTTTAAGCTTTTCTCCCATCGAAACATCCGCCTTATTCTGAAAAAGTAAAAAAATAAAAGCAAGTGAGGCGTGTAAACACATCACTTGCTTCGAAATCAAGTCACGGCGCAGAATATACCGGAGCACCGGCATACCGCAAAGGATTCGTATGGGTAGGAACACAGAGTCTATATAGCAAACATTATACTCTTACTACTCTTATTGACCTTTTCACAAGCTTGATGTGTCGTTACACACTGGTTATAAAGGAACCAACTTATAAAAATTGAGTTTTTATCTCAATCAATAAGGCAACAAAGTTGCCGATCGGCAGTTGACCCGGCTGTCCGTATGGCCTTAACTTTGCATCCGACAAAGTGGTCAGTTAAATATTTGCATGGATAGATAATAAACCTTTTTCGACTCTCTACCATACGATTTAGGATTATATCACAATACCCGTCAAAAGTCAAGTTATTTTTATTATTGTATAAGTTATTCAAAAACGTTATTGACACGCGCAGAAATATTGGGTATAATTAGTAGTCGGTGACTTTTGCGTCATCAGCATAATACAAAACGGAGTAATGGAAATGAACTGTAACGTTGTAATAATAGGTGCCGGCCCTGCCGGAATTTTCACCGCGCTTGAAATGAGACGCCGCGGAGACAAAGGAAAGATAATACTTGTGGAAAAGGGTCAGCCTGTCGAAAAAAGGCGTTGCCCCAAGAGCCGCACAAAGCAGTGCGTGAACTGCAAGCCGTATTGTCATATAACCACCGGATTTTCCGGAGCCGGAGCGTTTTCCGACGGAAAGCTTTCGCTCAGCTACGAAGTAGGCGGAGACCTTCCCATGCTTCTTGGAGAGGATCTTGTTCAGGAGACTATAAATTACACCGACCAGATCTACCTCGAGTTCGGTGCCGACACTCACGTTGAGTGGATCGGCAACACCGAGGAGGTAAAGGAGATAAGAAAGCGCGCTATCCAGGCGGGACTGAAGCTGGTCGACTGCCCGATAAGGCATCTCGGTACCGAGAAGGCGCAGGATATCTACCTTGCAATCGAAAAGCATCTTGAAGCTCTCGGAGTTGAGATGTTTTTCGGATACGAATGTACAAATCTCATACTTGACGGCTCCGAATGCCGCGGAGTATGTATCGACAACGGCTCAAGCTCGATCGAGATATTCGCAGACCATACGGTAATAGCTACCGGAAGACGAGGTGCCGATTGGCTCGAGAAGATATGCGCCGAGCACAATATCGCGCATCAGCCCGGAACGGTTGACATCGGCGTTCGCGTCGAGGTGCGCAACGAGGTAATGGAGCGCGTAAACGAGGTGCTCTACGAATCGAAGCTGATAGGATATCCGAAGCCATTCAAGAACAAGGTGCGCACCTTCTGTCAGAATCCCGGAGGCTTTGTAAGTCAGGAGAATTACGACAACGATTTAGCCGTGGTAAACGGTCACTCGTACAAGGAGCTTAAATCCTCGAACACAAACCTCGCTATCCTCTGCTCGCACAACTTCAACGAGCCGTTCAATCAGCCCATATCCTACGCACAGAAGGTAGGAGAGCTCACGAATATGCTCGGCGCCGGACACATTCTCGTACAGAGATACGGCGACATACTCGACGGTAAGAGAACGTGGCAGAAGGAGCTTTCGCACTCCAACCTCAAGCCTACACTTGCGGATGCGGTTGCCGGAGATATAACGGCAGCAATGCCCTACCGTGCGATGACCAATATAATCAACTTCATCGCGGCGGTCGATCACGTCGTGCCCGGCTTTGCATCGACCGAGACACTTCTCTACTCGCCCGAGCTTAAATTCTACAGCAACAGAGTAAAGATGGACACCGATCTCAACACAAACGTCAAGGGACTGCACTGCCTCGGCGACTCCAGCGGCTGGACACGAGGACTTATGATGGCTTCGGTAATGGGAGTAATCATGGGAAGAAAGATAGCCTCGGAGGAAAAATAAAAAATCACACATCATCCACAGCTCCGCCTCTGTGGATGATTTTCTTTTATCCCCTGCAAAAAAGCCGCAGATACGCAGATTTCATTCCCGCATCGATTGACATAACAGGAAAAAAATTATATAATAAGAGGAGATTTTATACACATATCAAAAGGAGAATACGGAAAAACGGCTCGCTGAGCATTGCTTTTTCCATAACGATCATGGATCAGAAAAAACATATAGATACAGTTCGCTCTTATACAGAGCAGTTTTTCACGCGCTTCAACCGTTTTCCGCGTGTACACGTAAAAACCTTCGGCTGTCAGCAGAACGAGGCGGACAGCGAAAGGATCGCCGGAATGGCGATGGATATGGGCTACGACTATACCGACGACGCCGATTCGGCGGAGCTTATAATATTCAACACCTGCGCCGTAAGAGAGCACGCGGAGCTCAAGGCTCTCTCGCTCACCGGTCAGCTAAAGCACAAGAAATCCAAAAATCCCGAGCTTATAGTCGGAATCTGCGGCTGCATGGTAGCGCAGGAGCATCGACTGGACGAGATAAAGAACAAGTATCCCTACGTTGACTTTCTTTTCGGCGCGACATCTCCCGAGCGCTTCCCCGAGTTTTTGGCAAACGCCATAACCAAAAAGAAGCGCGCCTTCTACCCCGACTCGGACAAGCCCACGATAACAGAGGGACTCCCGATACACAGAGAAAGCACGTTTAAAGCATGGGTATCGGTAATGTACGGCTGCAACAACTTCTGCTCCTACTGCGTCGTTCCGTACGTGCGCGGCAGAGAAAGAAGCCGAAAGAAGGAGGACATCCTCGAGGAGATACGCTCGCTTACCGTGCGCGGCTATCGCGAGATCACCCTACTCGGTCAGAACGTAAACTCGTACGGAAAGGATCTGTATGAGGACTACGACTTTGCCGACCTGCTTGAGGATATCTGCAAGATAGAAGGAGATTACATAATCCGCTTTATGACGAGCCATCCGAAGGATGCATCAAGAAAGCTTGTTG
>CAZSUR010000075.1:0-6679 GCA_964610075.1 uncultured Lachnospiraceae bacterium | reverse complement strand
AACGGATGGAAGATCAGGTGGAATGCATACAAGATCTCGCTCTTAAAGCCTCTTGCTGACTTGTCGATAGACGCTTTCTTGTTTACCTTCTTCGCATATCCGAAGAATTTAACTATTGCTATGCACAGAACAACGACTACTACAGGGATAACCAAAGCGTACTTTGATACCCAATCCTGACGGTACATCTTGAATGCCTGCGAATAGTTTTCCGTATCGTATGCGATGCGGTAGTATTCCATAGCACCTGTCCAGTCGCCGCTGCGGTACAGCGCCTTACCGATTCCGACATAAGCCGTATCGAAGTTGCTGTTTCTCTGGAGTATCAGGTTCCAATCATTTACAGCCTCGTCGTAGTTTCTGTCGTTATCGTTTTTCAGCGCATTTATAAGTATGTTTCCATACTCTGTACGTCTGTAAAGAGTGATGTTGTTTGCGGACTGGTCAAGTATCAGAAGGTCGTCTCCGTGATATGCCAGACCCTTTATCTTCTGGATGTTTCCGAGCTGCTTACCCTTGTCTCCGAAAGCGAAGAGGAGGTTTCCGTCGGAATCATAGGTGTATACCTTCGAGCGCTTCTCGTCGATTATCGACCATGTGCCTTCCGGTCCGAGAGCAACGTCAACAATGGCGGATGCTCCGGTTATAGCGGTCTCGGAGGACGATGTGAGCTTGCTCTCGACAACGACCTCACCGGTTGTACCGAAGAATCCGTTGCGCGCCATTATGTCGCTTCCCTGAGAGTTAAGCTTCTTTACAGGGGAGTATGTAGCTTCCTTATCGTCGGTAGCCTTAAGCTGATCCGTTTCGGCTATCGAGGACGTGGTAACGTATATGAATCCCTTGTCATCTATCGTGATGTTGTTGTACTCTGTCGATATAAGCTCTACCGAGTTTGCACGCTGCTCCGCCGTCTGGAAGGATCTCCAGATGATCTCGAACGCGTTGTACGAAACCGACTGAGAACCTATAAAGCCCTGGAAGATTCCTTCGCCGTTAAGGGCGATGATTCCTTCGTAGGTGGACGAAGAAACAACGTATATTCTTCCGGATGCATCTACCGCAAGGGCAACCGGCTTGTAGACCGCGTTTTCCTTGAATACGTTGGATTCGGGAGCCTCGAGCAGCTTCTCGAATTCTCCGTTTGTCTTGAACACAGCGATTCGGCTGTTGTCGGTATCCGCAACATATATGCGTCCGTCACGTACGAATACGCCGTTCGGATTCGAGAGGCTGTCGTGTACACCGTGGTTGTTTACAAATTCATCAAGGATCAGCTTCTGTTTGTAGTAGCTGTCCAAAATAACTATTCTGTCGTTATCCGCGTCCGCTAAATAGATGTTTCCTTCATCGTCGCAGAAAACGTCTGTCGGGTTGGAAAGCCCCTTCTCGAGTCCCATGTACGATGCATCTATCTGCATTACGGGAGAATAAACGTCAGGTGAAATAAGTGCTTCCTTATCTATACTGTATGTATAGGTGCTGTATGCTGCCGCGGAAGCTGGAACTATCGCTGCGAAAGCCATCAAAACGGCTCCGGCAAGGGCAGAGATCTTAGCAATCATTTTCATAATCCCGACCCCCTTAGTCCTTCATTCCGGCAGAGCCCATCGTCTCAACGATCTTGCTCTGGTTAACAACGAACATTATTATCGGAACGCTCATCATGAGAACGCTTGCCGCCGCGGTGATGCCGGTGGTGCTTGCCGCAGCCGATGTCGATGTAGCCGCGGTCGCCGCCGCATTTGCCGTAGCGCCGATAGCCGAGCTTGCGGTCGTTGCCGTAGCGGTTCCTGCCGTAGCTGCGGATCCGGACAATATCGTCGTCGTTATGTTGTTTATAGCCGAGTTAAAGGTCTTGAGGTTCTCCGACCATACATAGCTCGAAGCACCCTGGTTCCAGGTAGTCTGGAAGGTAGTTATCATAAGCGTAAGCCAAGCGGGCTTTACGAGAGGCATAACTATCTGACCGTATATACGAAGCTCTCCGGCTCCGTCTATTCGCGCCGCCTCTATCATCGCGTCCGGCACGCTTCCGTCGATGAACTGCTTCATAAGGTAAAGGCCGAGAGTGGATGCCCATACCGGAACTATCGAGATCCAGTAGGTGTTAAGCCATCCGAGCCATACGAAGATGAAGAAGTTTACAACGGCTGTAATTGTGGACGATATCATAAGAGAGTATCTTATGACAGCGAATATCGCATCCGATCCGGGGAAGCGGATCTTGGAGAGCGCATACGCCGTAAGCGATCCGAGAATGAGACATCCGACCGTAGCTCCGACCGATATGATGATCGTGTTGAACATATATCTCGAGATCGGAACCCACGTCGAGTTCATGTTTGTGAAAAGGTCTATAAAGTTCTGCAGTGTCGGGTTAACAACGTAGAATCTCGGAGGCGTGATGTTACGCTCTGCCAGAGGCTTGAACGCACTGACAACGAGATACCACATAGGAAGGAACATGAATGCTCCCATAAGCGCGAGCATTACGGTAATAGCTCCGTCTCCTCCTACCGAACGGTTAAGGACAACAGCATGTTTTCTTACTCTGAGTTTTTTCATGTTATTCCCCCACCTTCGACAGTAATTTCTGGACAAGCATATTTGCTCCTATCATAAGGAAGAAGAGCACAACTGCGATAGCAGATGCATATCCGTATTCAAAACGTGTAGTCATGTACTCGTTCATGTGATGCGAAAGCGTCCATGCGACGTAGTCGGTAGACGGGTTTCCGCAAAGCACGTCAACGATACCTCCGAATCCGAAAGATCCGGTTATCGAAAGCACCGCACCGAAGAGCAGTATCTGCTTCATCGAGGGCAGAGTGACGTACCAAAGCTCCTGCCAACGGTTCTTGATACCGTCGATAGCTCCCGCCTCGTAAAGCGAGCGGTCGACACCCTGAAGTCCTGCGATGTTCGCAAGAAACGAGGTTCCGAGCGAGGTCCACAGCGCGACCACGATACATAGAGGAACTATATAGGTAGTATCCTTAAAGAACGCGATCGGCGTATTGATGATTCCAAGCTTAAGCAGCCAGCCGTTTACGTATCCGTATATATCCTCCTGGAAGAACAGCTTCCATACCATGTACGCGCTTCCCGAGATACTGGGCACGTAGAATATAAAGGTAACGAGCGCGCGAACCTTCGGCGAAAGCTCGTTTATAAACCACGCGATTATAAATGCGAGTATGTAGGATGCCGGTCCCGTTGTTACAGCGAACAGAAGCGTGTTCTGGAACGCCGTGATGAACAGATCATCGTCAAGGAACAGACGGATATAGTTGTCAAGAAAGACAAACTGAGGAAACTCAAGCATATTAAACGATGTAAAGCTTAATACGATAGAAAGAATTACCGGCACAACGGTGAATGCGAAGAACATCAGAATGAAGGGAGCGACCATAACGTATCCGACCCAGGTGCGCTTCATTCTCGCACGGATGTACTCACCCTTGGTGATCGTCTTTCCGTGCTGCAATTCTTCAACCGATGTATTCTGTTTTTCCGGAGAAACTTCTTTCGCGGTTGATTTCTTTGTCATGTAAATTTCTCTCCTTGTACAGATTTTTTACCTGTGAGCAGAGCTTTATTTGCTCTGCTGTAACTCTCCTTCGGTGCGTCCGGAGTATGATATCTCGTAATAATCAAGTCCGAACTCTTTGCGTTTACGCGAGATCTCTTTGTTTATATCAACAACTCTGTCGAGCAACGCATCCGACGGATCTCTCATGTTATTGTACGCATCGTAGAATGCGTTCTTAATTTGAACTGTTACAAGGTAGTTTCCGGGGTACTCCGGTATTCCTGCAAGAGACTCAAGCTGAGTCGAAATAGCTTTGTACTCTTCATCCGTCCATGCAAGTTCAAGCAAAGCCGACGAGTTTGCGGATGAGTATTTGATCGTCGGGTTTGCGGATACACACACCTGCTCCTTAGCCTGCTTTAACTGGGTATCCTTACAGGTGTACCACTTGATGTATTCCCACGAAGCCTGAGGATCCTCAGCGCCTCTCGGTATAACGAGTGTGTTTACCGTTACGACCGAACTGCAGTCAAGCGTTCCGTCCTCCCTTTCGGTTGCGGGAAGCGGAGCCATCTCCCAAAGTCCGCGGAGCTCGTAGTAGGTCATAAGTGTGTTGTATGTTGCTATTGCCGGAGCAATAAGTATCGGGTTCTCTCCCGTTCTGAAACGGGAAACGTCTACAACGACCGGGCTTCCGTATTTGGTGAACATATCGCAGTACGATTCAAACGAGGAAAGCGCCTGGTTCGAGTCGAGCGTCGTCATGTAGCCGTTATCGACGTACATCTCAAGTCCCGACTGATACAGGAATATAGCGTATCCGACGAGCGTCGACGGGTCGGTAGGCAGACATGCCTGCATATTGTTGTTCTGGAGCGCCGGCATGATGGAATAGAGATCATCCCACGTATCCGGAACTTTGAGTCCAAGCTCTGACAGCGTATCCGAACGGTAGAACATCATGTTGAAGTCCATCGTTGTAGGAACGCCGTAGGTTGCTTCTATACCTGCCTGATTCTTCATCGCAACGGGCTTGAGCACCTCGGGATCGAATTCCTTTGTCAGATCCTCAAAGCCTGCGTAGATCTCGTTTCCGTTCTCGTCCTTTGCCTTTAGATTTTCAACCGCGTTACGCAGTCCCCAGGTTACCGCATCAACGGAGGTCATGTCCGAAACGTCGGGGCCGATTCCGGCGAGTATCGCCTCGGTGAGACCGGCGGTTATTATTTTAATTGTAACTTTTATTCCGCTGTTCGGAGTAAAGTAGGTATCTATCAGGTTACGCTGAACAAGTGCATCGTCGCGGTTGGAGACGTTTGTTATCCACATCTCGACCTCGGGAGCATCCTCGGGAAGCGCGGAGCCTTCCTCCTCCTCGAACGCTATCGTCGTGTAGTCCATAACGAAGCTCTTAACAAAGGAGGTCATCTCAAACCAAGCCGACTCGAAGAAGCCCGCCTTGCCCGTTCCGTAATTCTCGGCATCGGGTGCCTGGATCACGAAATAGTCAAGCTTCATCGGCTGAGAAAGCTGAGCGTACAGCCAGTTACTGAGTGCGATTATATAGTTTTTAAAAGTAACGAAGTTGCCTGCGATCTTGTATTCGTCGCCTGCCATCGTATCAAGCAGTATTGCTATCTCCTGGAGCGCCTGGATCTGGTCTCCTGCCTCTCCGGTTATCTCAAGCAGCTCGTCTGAGATCCTGTGGAGATCCTCTCCCGCTTTTCTTATCGTCTTTATAGCCTCGGGAGCGATTCTGCTGAAGCCGTAGTCACGGTAGTTATCCGGCGTAGGACCGGTCACCATAAGCAGAGTCGTGTACGCGCCGTTGAGGTCATCGATCATCTGCTCTATCTCGTAAACGTAATCGGTCATGTCTCCGAGGACGATCTCAAAGGTGACGGTGTTCTCTCCCTCCTCAAGGTAGAAGAGAAGATCCTTCTGTCCGTCGTTGAGCGATGCATACTGCCAATCGGGCGAGTACTTGAAGCGGCAGTAATTTGCTTCCTTGTACTGAACCTCACCATTTATAAGCACACGACGCGAAACGAACATACCGATAAGGTCGTTCTCACGGAAGCGTGTGTCGATTCGGTAAAGTCCCGATTTTTCAACATTCACCGTGTAACGCATCCAATGGTTAACGGTGTTACTCGTAAGAATGTTATATTTAAGAACTGCAGAATCCTGCGGCTCGGTCAGCACAGAGGTTCTGTCTGTCGTCGGGAAAAGCGAAGCGTTGGAAACCTTCGTGGGGTTTTCAGCCTGCACCTTTATCGGTGTAACGTCGCTCACCTCGGTGATTCCCTGCTGCTTGCACTGCTCAAGGAATTCATCGTACGACTGCTCCTCCTCATAGCGGTAGAAGCGGATCGCTTTTATAAGCATCGGCTCGCGGGCAGCCTCGAACGTGATCGTGTGCTCGCCCTCGGTCATGTACACCTCAAACGGCTCCATTGTATATCCGAGCCAGTCTCGCATATAGTAGGTAGTCCATTCGGGAGCCTCGTATCTTATCGGACGGATATCATTTCCGTTAGCGTCGGTCTTGAAGCTTCCGTCCACGCTATCTTCATACTCCCACGCACGGGGGAAGTAGAAGTATCTTGCCTCTGCGAATGGCAGAGTGCCGTCGATATACATCATACGCTCTATCGTGGTGTATGTTCCCTCGACCGGGAAGTAGGTTACCTCGATAGCATAACGTGCACTTTCCGGAACATTTATCTTCCAAGCTACGCTTCCGCTGTTCGGAGTTAAGAGAGAATCTCCCTCCATACCCTCGTAGTCGGAGTACACCTCGACGTTTGCCGTGGTGGCATCCTTGTCATAATCGACAGCTTCAACGGTAAACTCCTTCGTCGTAGCGGGGATGTTTGAATATCTTTCGTCGTACTTTACGTACGAGAGAGCACTCATGAACACCTCTACGTCCTTGGCATCATAGGTGGTGCCGGATGCAGAAGCCGCGCTTGAAGTCGCGACAGCTTCGTCGGAGTCGTTACCGCCCACAGCAAAAGCCGGAACCGCCATAGCACCGAGCAATGTAGCGGTTGCAAGCATTATTGCCAGCAGTCTTTGCAAAAACGACTTTCTCATTTGTTGTGACCATTCCTTTCCCAAGTGACGGGCATTTCGACGTTG
>CAZSUR010000074.1:0-6748 GCA_964610075.1 uncultured Lachnospiraceae bacterium | reverse complement strand
GACTCGGTTGACAAAGATACCGATATCGTGTATAATTATTTTATTATACGTAATAATTACGATGAAATCAAAATAATATAGGTAAAGCAAAATAATGTCGCACGGATATTTATACGTGCGCGGAAAGGTGCCGAAAATTATGGATTTTTGGGGAGAACTCGGTAAGAAGATATCGAACGCAGCATCTAATGCAGCGGATTATACCGTAAAGGAAACGGAAAAGCTGACCAATATCGCAAAGGCGAAGTATAAGCTGTCCAACCTTAAAAATAAGCTTGACCAGCTTTACCGCAACGTAGGAGAGCTCTGCTATGACAAGCATACGGGAGAGAGCGCCGAGGAGGTAAGCTTTGACGAGCTTTTTTCCGAGATAGCCGAGACACTTGAGGAGATAGACAAACTGGAGCTTTACATTGCGAAGCTTCGCTGTGATAACGTATGTGAAAAATGCGGCTCGAAGCTGAACCGCGATATGCTGTTCTGTCCCAGATGCGGACATAGACAGCCGAGCAAGGCCGATACGGGAGCGAACGATGCCGCAAAGGAAGATAAGGCTGAGGATAAAGCCGAGGATAAGACGGAGGCGTAACGCCTCGGCTTGTATTAAATTCGGCTGCGCCTTATATAATTTCAGAGCAAAAAGAGGTGCCGTGCGTTAGCGGCGCCTTTTTTGTCCGCTATGCCGGAGACACATCGTGGCGGCGTTCGGCAAAATGCCGCAATGCGCACCGCGCGTCGTGAGCGCGAGCACATGGGATTTGTGCGGACTGTTATCAGCTCGGCTCGCGACTGAACAGATCGTACTGTGAGTGCGCGATACCAATTGAGATAAGACGTAAAACTCCGCTTGCGTTGAGCAGGCGGTCTAAGGAGAACCAGATGATAGCAATAGGCTGTGACCGAATCGGGATATCGTTCGGTGCGGATACGATCCTTGAGGACGTATCCTTTCAGATAAACGCAGGAGACAAACTCGGCATCGTTGGAGTTAACGGTGCCGGAAAATCCACCCTCCTGCGCGCCATATGCGGAAAATATCAGCCCGATTCGGGCAAGGTATATATCGCCGGAGGCAGCAGCATCGGCTTTCTCGAGCAGAATCCGGTGTATGAAAGCGAGCAGACGGTGCTCGAGCGTGCGCTCGACACCTTCTCGTCGCTCGTCTCGGCGGAGAGGGAGCTTAAAGCTCTCCACGAACGGCTCGAGGCGGAGCCGTCCGAGGAGCTTGCGCTGAAATACGCCGCAGCTGAGGAGCGCTTTGCCGCCGACGGCGGATATGAGTTCCGCGGCCGCTGTATCGGTATGCTGCGTCACATAGGCTTCGGGGACGATATGCTCGAGCGCCGCGTGTCGGCTCTCAGCGGAGGCGAAAAGACGCGCCTGGCGCTTGCCTGCCTGCTGCTTTCCGATCCGGATATACTCCTGCTTGACGAGCCGACCAACCATCTCGATACAGATATGCTGTTTTGGCTTGAGGAAGAGCTCCGCGCGAGCCGGAAAACGATAGTCACGGTTTCGCATGACCGTTATTTTTTGGACAGGCTTACAACTCACATTCTTGAGATAGAAAATACACACGGAAAGCTGTATCGCGGAAACTACTCCGCTTACGTGAAGAAAAAGGATGAGGACCGCAAGATACAGCAGCGCCATTACGACAATCAGCAGAAGGAGATAGCTCGCATAGAGGCGTACATCGCGCAGCAGCGCCGATGGAACAGAGAGCGTAATATAATTGCCGCCGAGAGCCGCCAGAAGCAGCTCGACAAGATGGAGCGCGAGGAGCGCCCGGAACGGCTTCCGGACGCGATAAAGCTTCGCTTTACCGTCGAAAACGAGAGCGGCAACGACGTTATCTCCGCCGACAGACTTGCAAAAAGCTATAAGGACAGAGCTCTTTTTTCGGACGTTTCCTTTGAGGTGCGCCGCGGTGAGAGAGTGTTTATCTCAGGCCCTAACGGTTGCGGAAAATCCACGCTTATAAAGATACTCGCCGGACGGCTGGAGCCGGATCGCGGATCGATCTGCACCGGCTCGCGGGTTGAGATCGGTTACTACGACCAGGAAAACCGCGAGCTTGACGAGAGCAAACCGGTGCTTGACGAGCTTTGGGATTCGGACAGCGGAATGACATCGCCCGAGCGGCGCTCGGCGCTCGCGCTGTTCAACTTCCGTGCGGATGACGTGGAGAAGCGCATTTCGGTGCTTTCGGGCGGCGAGCGCGCGCGTTTGGCGCTGGCAAAGCTCGTTCTGGCAAAGCCGAATCTGCTTATCCTCGATGAGCCGACCAACCATCTTGACATATCCTCACGCGAGGTGCTGGAGAGCGCGCTCGAGGACTACGAGGGTACGCTTGTGGCGGTCTCGCACGACCGATATTTCGTAAACAAGCTCGCCTCGCGTATGCTCGATTTCGGGGAGGGCGGAATATTCGATTACAGCGGAACGTATGCGTCCTACCTCGAGTATAAGGGAAAGCACAGCTCCGGCTCTGCTCCGACAAAGGAGGCAGAGGCGGCGGTCGAGACGACCGTTTCAAAGGACGAATACGAGGAGCTTAAACGCCGCCGCGCCGAGCAGCAGAAGAAGAAGCGTGAGCTCGAGCGCGCGCACAAGCGCGTGGGTGAGCTTGAAGCGGAGGTCGCGCGGATAGATGCGGATATCGCCGCAGCCGACGTGAGCGACTATAAGACGATAGCCGAGCTCTGCGATAAAAAGCAGGCGTGCGAGGATGAGCTGCTTGAGCTGTACGAGCTCACAATGAGCGAGGAGTGACGAGCGGCGACGTTTTCGACGCTCGGATGCCATCGGCGTGCGCGAGGCTTGTTTCGATAAAGCCTCTGCTGTCGGCGCCGGCATAGGTCAACCTCCGCGCGGACGACGTGACGAAACACATTTCGGTGATTTTTGACGGCGCGCGCCGGGTATTGGCAAATCTCGTTCCGGCAAAGCCGAATCTGCTTATCCTTGACGAGATGATCAACAATGGCAGCGCATCTTTTGCCAAAATCCGGCTTACGCATCGCGCATAAGATGTGGAGAGCAGCCGCTCGTGGGTAAAGCCGGAGCCGGAAGCTCTGTCGATGGTAGCTTCATCCAACAAGGTGAGCATATCGTAGTATGCGGATCTCGAGGCTAAAGGCTGCCTTTTGGCGGATACTATCGGCGCGCGAGGTTTCGGAAGTTGCGTGTGCTGTGACAAAGCTCATTCCCTGCCGCTATATTTTTGCAAAAAATATCCTCCCATGCGGGCACGCTTTTGCGCGGCGCATCGGAGGATATTTGATTTTTATAATACCTTTGATAAGAACTCGATGGTACGCGGATTCTTCGGAGCCGCGAAAAACTCGGCAGGGGAAGCCTGCTCGATTATTCTTCCATCGTCCATAAAGAACACCTTCGTGCCCACCTCGCGGGCGAAGCCCATCTCGTGGGTGACGACCACCATCGTCATTCCCTCGTTTGCGAGCTCCTTCATAACGTCGAGCACCTCGCCGACCATCTCGGGGTCGAGCGCGGAGGTCGGCTCGTCGAAGAGCATCACCTCGGGATTCATCGCGAGCGCGCGCACGATGGCGACTCGCTGCTTCTGGCCGCCCGAGAGCTGCTGCGGATACGCATCCGCCTTGTCGCTGAGGCCTATCCTTTTAAGGAGCTCCTCGCCTCGGATGCACGCCTCGTCCTTGCTCTTTTTCTGGAGCTTCATCGGCGCGAGCGTGATGTTTTCCATTATCGTGAGGTGCGGAAAAAGGTTGAAGTGCTGGAACACCATACCCATCTTCTGACGCACGCGGTTTATGTTGCATTTTGGGCTGGTTATATTCTCTCCGTCAAGGAATATTTCACCCGACGTCGGTAGCTCGAGAAGATTGAGGCAGCGCAAAAATGTGCTTTTTCCGCTTCCGGAAGGGCCGATAACAACTATCTTTTCGCCCTTTTCGATCGTTTCGGTGATGCCGTTGAGCACCGAAAGCTCGTTTTTCGGGCCGAATGCTTTATAAAGCTCTTTAACCTCTATCACTGTTTCTCAGCCTCCTCTCAAGCTTGCCTACCGCCCAGGTCAACACCATAACTATGACAAGATATATCGCCGCGACGGTGAAAAGCGGAATGAAGTATTCGTACGTTCTTCCGGCGATGACGTTTCCTGCCTTCGTCAGCTCCATTACACCGACGTAGCCTGCGACCGAGGTCTCTTTAAGCAGAGCGATAAATTCGTTGCAGAGGGTGGGAAGCACCGTTTTGAACATCTGCGGAATGACTATGTATATCATTGTCTGGACGTAGTTGAAGCCGAGGCTTCGTCCTGCCTCGAACTGCCCGTTGTCAAGCGCCATGATGCCTCCGCGGAAAATCTCGGCAACGTATGCACCCGAGTTTATACCGAAGGCGAAGATTCCGACCGGAACTCCGTCCTTTGCGGAGACGAATATTACGAAATACGCTATCATGAGCTGAACGACGACCGGCGTTCCTCTTATGACCGTGAGGTAGACCTTGCATATCGCGTTGAGCACCGAAAGAAGGATATATCCGATCCCTCCGTGAGCTTTAAGCGTCTGCTTGTTTTTGTCATAGGAGGAGCGGATGGATGCTACGATTATACCGATGATAATACCGATCACCAGCGCGCCGGCGGTTATTTTGAGCGTATTTGCAAATCCGGTTATGATCTGCTTGTAGCGCTCTCCGCGGAAGAATACGTTGCTGAACTGTATTCCGAAGTCGCGTACGACGTCAGCGACGTAGATGAAAATGTTTGACAATGCAACCTCTCCTTTAAAGCAAGATAAGGGCGGTTTTTGCAACCGCCCTCAAAAACGATAATAAAAGCTTATTTTGCAGCTATGTATTTATCAACTATCTTCTGCAAGGATCCGTCAGCGATAAGCTCTTCAAGCGCGGTGTTGACATCTGCCTGAAGCTCGGTGTTTTCCTTTGCGAAGCAGATCGCGTAATCCTCGTTTGCATACTCGGTTTCAAGGATCTTGAGTCCCTCGTTTGCAGCAACGTAAGCCTTTGCAGGCTCGTTGTCTATGATAACGCAGTCAACCTTGCCGCCCTTGAGTCCCTCGACTGCAAGTGCGCCGTTCTGGTAAAGAACTACGTTGTCGTCACCGAAATCGTCCGCTGCGTATATAGCACCGGTCGTTCCCTGCTGTGTGCCGATCTTCTTGTCTGCGAGGTCATCTATCGAAGCGATTGCGGAATCCTCTGTTACGATAACTACCTGAACACCCTTTGCGTAGGATGTGGAGAAGTTTACCTGCTCGAGTCTTTCCGGGTTTACGGTAAGACCTGCCATACCCATATCGTACTTTCCGGTCTGAACACTGGGAACTATCGAATCAAAGTCGATATCAACGATCTCAAGCTCCATGCCGAGCTTTTCTGCGATAGCAGCCGCAACCTCTGCGTCTATACCAACGATCTTGTCGCCGTCATAGTACTCGTAGGGTGGGAATTCTGCGTTTGTTACCATTGTGAGAGTCTTCTTCTCGCCGTCGGTATTTGTGTCAGGCTCTGTTCCGCAAGAAGCGAAGGTGAGAATTGCCATCAAAGCTACCAATACAACGGCAGTCAATCTGATAAGGTTCTTCATGTCATTTTATCTCCTTAAAATTATTGTTGATTAAAACAACTATCATTATAAACAATAATATTTCTTAAGTCAAGCATTTTTTACGTTTATCCTCAATTTTCTTTTTTCTTGACAAAAACCGCGCTCTGGCATATAATTATAGGGATTTAGTCAATTTACCGCAAAGGAGAAAAGCTTGTGTGTACAGATGCAGTAAAGGTTGTAAAATTCGGCGGCAGCTCGCTTGCGAGCGCAGAGCAGTTTAAGAAGGTCGCCGATATAATACATTCCGAGGCTTCGCGCCGTTACGTTGTTCCGTCGGCACCGGGAAAACGCTTTCCCGATGACGTAAAGGTTACCGATATGCTATATATGTGCTATGAGGCAGCCGCTCGCGGAGAGAATATCGATCCGTATTTCAAAAAGATAGAGGACAGATATAACGGGATAATCGCAGGGCTTGGGCTTTCTCTTTCGCTTGATGAGGAGTACAGCAATATAAAGAATGCGCTTATGCACAAGGCGGGTAGAGACTATGCCGCATCGCGCGGAGAGTATCTTAACGGAAGGATCCTTGCGGAATATCTGGGATATTCGTTTATCGACGCGGCGGAGGTCATCTTCTTCGGAGACGACGGAAACCTTGACGCGGAGAGAACGAACTCGGTGCTCGGCAAGCTGCTTTGCGAGCACGAGAGAGCGGTGATCCCCGGCTTTTACGGCTCGATGCCGAACGATACAATAAAGACCTTCAGTCGCGGCGGCTCGGATATAACCGGTTCTATCGTTGCGCGTGCCGTAAATGCGGATCTTTACGAGAATTGGACCGACGTTTCCGGCTTCCTTATGGCGGATCCGAGGATAATCGACAATCCTAAGACGATAGATACCATCACCTACCGCGAGCTGCGCGAGCTTTCGTATATGGGAGCTACGGTGCTGCACGAGGACGCTATCTTCCCGGTCAGAATGTCCGGAATACCGATAAATATAAGAAACACGAACGATCCGTCGGCTAAGGGAACGCTTATCGTCTCGCACGCGGACGGAAGCGGCGCCGGAAGCATCACCGGAATCGCCGGCAAGAAGGGCTTTAGCGTAATATCCATAGAAAAGGATATGATGAACGCCGAGATAGGCTTCGGCAGATGCGTGCTGGAGGCTCTC
>CAZSUR010000073.1:0-6868 GCA_964610075.1 uncultured Lachnospiraceae bacterium | reverse complement strand
GCACGTCCGCGGTCCGTTCAGGTGCATCCGTGCAAGAACGAGCTGTGGTACGTCCTCGACTGCGACGAGGGCGCCGAGATAGTGTACGGGCTCAGCCGCGACGTCTCGCGAGACGATATGCGTCGCCTGCTTTCGGACGGTGAGGATATCGGCGGATATCTCAACGTAGTAAAGGTGAAGCCGGGGGACGTATTCTATATCCCGAGCGGAATGGTGCACGCGCTCGGAGGAGGTATCACGGTTGCCGAGATACAGCAGAGCTCCGATATTACCTATCGCCTATACGATTACAACAGATTGCAGAGAAGCGGTCTGCCGCGGCAGCTTCATATAGCCGAAGGCACGCAATGCATGATGCGGTATACTCCGGCAGAGGCGGATGCACTGCGCGTCGAGCGCGGCACGCCGTCCAAGCTCGATATTTGCCCGACCGGCGACGGCAGAAGCTGCTCGATCCGTACTCTCGCTTGCAGCGAGAGCTTTTCGGTGCTTCTTCTGTCGGGAGACGGGAGCATCGAAATCACCTGCCCAAGCGACACCTTCTCGGCTGCCGTATGGCTGTCGGGAGAGGGAAGCATTGGTGGCGAGGCGATGCGACGCGGAGATTGTGTATATCTGCCCGAGGGCTGCGGAGAACTTAAGCTCTCGCCGGGTGGCTCGGAAATACTTCTTATATATCCGATGTGATGTTTATCACATCGGAGCTTTTTTTGTTTTGTCTTTGTCTATTATTACGCGGAGTGCCTCTATTGCTATCCTTACAGCGCGGTCGGTATCATGCTCGGACGGCTCGGATATGCCTTGTGCCCGGCGCTCTTGATTCCATATCGTGTGATATACGCCGCCGCATCTGACCCCTCTTGCGTGTGCGACGGTAAAGAGAGCGGCGGACTCCATCTCGCTTGCGAGCACGCCGAGACGCTTCCATGCCTCCCATTTGGCGATAAGCTCGCCGGATACCGGCATGGTCTCGGGTGAGTGCTGTCCGTAGAACGAGTCCTTGTTGTGTACAATTCCGACGTGATACGGCACGCCGAGCGATTCGGCTGAATCCGCGAGCGCGCGTGTGATATCGAAGCTTGATGTTGCCGGAAATTCTATCGGCGCATACTCGCGGCTCGTGCCCTCGGCGCGAACTGCGCCGGTAGCTATCACGCAATCGCCCGAGCGAACGTCGAGCGAGATGCCGCCGCAGGTGCCGACGCGGATGAAGGTGTCGGCTCCGAGCTCGCACAGCTCCTCCATCGCTATCGCGGCGGACGGGCCGCCTATACCTGTGGAGCAGACGCTCACCTCGGTGGAGCTGATGTATCCGGTGTAGACGGTGAACTCTCTGTTTGAGCTGACATGGCGTGCGGAATCAAGATATGCAGCTATCTTCTCGCATCTGCCCGGATCTCCCGGGAGTATCACGTATCTGCTGATATCTCCGTTTTTACATTTTATATGAAATTGAGTATTACCTACATTCATCTGCGATATCCCTCTTTCATCAAAATATCGGCGAAGCTTTCTCCGTCGCCACGGTATTCTACCGCGAGCATATCGGCTATCGTTCTGCCGACGTCTGAAAATGCATCACGCGTGCCGAGATCGTGGCTTTTTATCATGTCGCCGTAAACGAGCAGTGGAATATATTCTCTTGTATGATCGGTTCCCGGGAATGCAGGGTCGCATCCGTGATCCGCCGTTATCATAAGGATATCGTCGCTTAGCATATCGGAGAGAATGTGCCCAAGCTCGAGGTCGAACTCGGACAGCGCCTCGGCGTATCCGTCAACGTCGTTGCGGTGACCGTATTTTGAGTCGAAATCGACCAGATTCACAAAGCAAAGCCCGGTGAAATCGGTAGCTATCAGGCGGCGCAGAATAGCCATTCCCTCGGCGTTTGACGAGGTGGGGTGGCTCTCGGTCATTCCGCAGCCTGCAAATATATCGTATATCTTTCCGACAGATATGCAATCGAGCCCTGCGTCCTTTATCTCGTCGAGCAGCGTTCGGCTTGACGGAGGCACGGCGTAGTCGTGACGGCCTGCCACGCGGACGTAGTTCGGGTACTCTCCCGAGAACGGTCTGGCTATAACTCTGCCGACCGCGTGCTCGCCCGTGAGAATGCTTCGCGCAGTCTCGCAATACTCGTAAAGCTTATCAAGCGGATATATGTCGCTGTGTGCCGTCGCTTGAAAAACGCTGTCTGCGGAGGTGTAGACTATCATCTTACCGCTCTCGATATGCTCTCTGCCGTAGTCGCGGATAACGTCGGTGCCTGAGTAGGGCTTATTGCAAAGCGTACCTATACCGGACGCTTTTTCTATCTTTTTAAGCAGGTCGCGGGGAAATCCATCGGGGTAGGTGGGCATCGGACGGCTCGCGGTGATGCCGCACAGCTCTCTGTGCCCGGTGACCGTGTCCTTGCCGGCGGAGCGCTCACGGAGTCTGCCGTATGCCGCCGTCGGCAGGCTTGTCGCCTCGCCCTCGACTCCGTCGATATTGCCGAGTCCCATTGATATGAGGTTCGGTATATGAAGCTTTGCCGAGCGTCTGACCGACGCGTAGGTGTTGCTTCCCGCGTCTCCGAAAAGCTCGGCATCGGGGGCTGCGCCTATCCCGAAGCTGTCCAAAACTATAAGGAAAATACGCTTGCAATGCATCATCTATTCTCCCTTGTTGCTTGCTTTCAATCCTTTGATTTTACAAGTATCTTTTCTATCTCGCAGACGTATACGCGGTGAAAATCCTTTTGGGGATAGAATTTCTCGACTATCGAATCGTCGATAAAGCAATCTTCTTTAATATCGTCGCAGTAAAGCTTTTTGCCGATCACGACCATTTCCGCCTCGTCGTAGTACACGTAGTCGTCCTCCTCGATCGAGGTGAGCCCGGTGAGCGCGAGCTTGTCGCAGCTCCTTCCACTCTTTGTGCCGCATATCTGCAGCTCATCTCTGTGGTGATCGCCGAAGAAAGAGAGGGTCATGCGCTCGCACGCCTCGGTAAATTCGAAGGTGTAGCGCTGCGGACGTATCACGCAGAAGCATACCGGCTTTCCCCAGAGTATTCCGAAGCCTCCCCAGGAGGCTGTCATCATATTAAATTTGCCGCTTCCGTGATCCTGCGCGGTAATAAGCATCCATTGCTTGCCTACGGCATCGAATAAATTCTCGTTTAGCTGAGAGGGGGGTATTTCTTTGAAATTTTTCATAACGTATCGCCTTTCTTTGAAAAATCACCTTGCGAAATTCGTTTTACAATTACTATTTATACGTTGCTTGCGTCGATATGTTTACAGTCGGGCACCGTTTGTGTGTTACATAAGCTTGCCGAGGCTTCTTTCAATCAGCACACCCTCGCGCGGAGGTGTTCCTGCCTCTGCCGTATCCGCTATAAGCGAGCACACGAAATGCGAGGCAAATTCCGTTGCCGTATCGAGATCATTTCCCGACATAAGCTTGCCGAGAAGCACCGAGGCGAACACGTCGCCCGTTCCCGGGTAGCTTGCGTTTACCGTTTTACATCTGTGGCAGGTGGGCGTTCCGTGCTCCGCGCTGTAGCAGATGCTTCCGACAGCCGAGGAGGCGCTGTCCTCCCATCCGGTAATTACTATATGCTTGGGACCAAGCTTTGACAACCTTGCTGCCATCTCGAGCACTTCGCTCTCCGAGCGCTCGCCGTAGGGCATATCCAGAAGGAAATGTGCCTCGGTCACGTTCGGTGTGATGACGTCCGCCTCGGTTATGAGCGATTTCATGCGGTCTATCATCTCGGGAGTTATCGTGGCGTAGGCCTCGCCGTTATCTCCGAGCACCGGATCGACCAGCACGGTGGTGCCGTCGCGCTTGAAATATTTTATAAATTCGTATACCGTATCAAACTGCGCCGAGCTTCCGAGAAAGCCGGAATATATCGCATCAAAGGTGAGTCCGAGCTGCTTCCAATGGGTGGAAAACTCCTTCATCTGCTCTCCAAGATCGAGAAAAGAGAAGTCGGAGAAGCCTCCCGTATGCGTGGAGAGAACGGCTGTGGGCATGGGTACGGTCTGTATTCCCATAGCCGATATTATCGGGATCACCACGGTGAGCGCGCATCTGCCGAATCCCGAAATATCGTGTATCGCCGCGACGCGCTTGGTGTGGTATGAATTGTTAGATCTGCTTTCCGCGCACATAGTAAAATCTCCAATAATCAAAGGATATACTTTAATTTCAAGTGTAGTGTAATTATACCATTTAAGGATACAAAAATCAATATAATATTATGTCGAAAGGGTGTACGCGGCGTGTCTTGCTTGCTTTTTTTCATACAATATGGTAGAATGAATTCAAGCTTTGCTTGGGTTGCACTTTGTGCATTGTTCGGGCAATTTAAATCATGACGACAAAGTTGTCAAATCATTGAATAATAAATGCATCGATGTCGGTGCATATATCTTACAGTTTATTTAACCCTTGTTTTTTGCGAAAGGCGGTAGCACATGAGTGTTGTTATAGGTATAGATGTCGGCGGAAGCACGACGAAGATAGTCGGCTTCAAGGAAAACGGAGAGCTTATGACTCCGATATTCGTGCGTGCTGCCGATCCGCTTACGTCAATATACGGAGCCTTCGGAAAGTTTACCGATACGAACGAGCTTGAGCTCGGTGACATTGGCAGGGTAATGATAACCGGAGTCGGCTCCTCGTATATATCGAAGCCGCTGTACGGCCTTGAATGTGTTCACGTATCTGAGTTTGAGAGCGTGGGGCTCGGTGGAATGTATCTGTCCGGGCTTGAGAATGCGATAATAGTCAGCATGGGAACCGGCACGGCGATAGTTCACGCGAGCAAGGACGGGGGAATCTTATACCTCGGAGGCACCGGAATCGGCGGAGGTACGCTCACCGGGCTTGCGGCAAAGATGCTGGACGTCAGCAACACCGACAGCATAGTCGAGCTTGCATCGGGCGGCGATCTGTCAAAGGTGGATCTGCGTATAACCGACATCACGAGAAAGGATATACTCCCCGGTATGCCGTCCGAGCTTACAGCCTCCAACTTCGGAAAGATAAGCGATATGGCGACAAAGGAGGATCTTGCGCTCGGTCTTGTCAACATGGTATTTGAGAGCGCCGGAATGCTCGCGGTGTTCGCTTCGCGCAACTGCAAAACGAAGGATATCGTTCTTACCGGTACTATGACGAGCGTGCCTCAGGCAGACGGCATATTTAAGACCATGAGCAAGCTTTTCGACGTGAATTTCATCATACCGAAGCACTCGCAGTTCGCAACGGTAATAGGCGCCGCGCTGTCGAACGATCCCTCAAGGCTTTTTTAAAAAACATATCCCCTACGTATAAAACGGAGTGCTCCGCTTTGTGCGTAGGGGATTTTTTGCTCTCACATAAAAGCGTATGGCCGAAATAAACCTCGGTCATACGCTTTTATTCTGCCGGCGGATAGGATATCTCTCCGTCAGCTTTTTCAAACTCTTTTATACATCTGCGTATCAGATACAATATCTGCCCGTTGGCAGATCGTCCCTCGTATTTTGCTATGTAGTGTAATTTATAATGAAGCTCGGGATCTACCTCGATCCCGAGATGCTTATTGTTCGGGTTTCTCATCTGTGGCTCCAAAAATCTTAACTTGAGTATATTTTAAGAGTATTTTGTGATATAATGTTTAAAGTATACTTAAAATAAGTATACTAAAATGCTTTGACAAGGGGGTTTTTGATGAAAGTCGCGGTTATTGGCTCGAGAAATATCATGATTGACAATATAGGGGATTTCCTGCCCGACGGTACGACCGAGCTCGTATCGGGAGGCGCCGCGGGGGTCGACACGTGTGCAAAAAAATATGCCGTAGAGCACGGCATACGGCTGACCGAGTTCCTCCCGGATTATAAAAGGTACAAAAGGGGAGCTCCGCTCAAACGAAATATGCAGATAATCGAATACGCCGATACGGTGATAGCATTTTGGGATGGGCGCTCGAGAGGGACGGAGCACGTTATAAACGAGTGCAAGCGCTCAGGCAAAGGTATCTCCGTTTATATAATATCCGACGGCGAGAGTGCCGGAAAATAAAAAAAGCACCGCCTATAACGTTATCCGAAATAGGCGGTGCTTTGCTTTTTACAGCTTCATTTTTGATTCGCAGTATATACAACGGTAGACCGTTTTCTCACGATCGGTGAGCTTGAATATATGAGGTATATCGGGCTCGGTCACGGTTATACAACGCGGATTTTTGCATTTTACCACGTCCTTTATCCTGTCGGGAAGCGCAAGGTGTGATTTTTTTACTATTTTTCCGTCCTTGATGATGTTTACCGTAGCATCGGGAGCTGCATATCCGAGCACGTCGAGGTTAAGATCTATCACGTCATCGATCTTTATTATATCCTTTTTGCCCATCTTCGCGCTCGTCACGTTTTTGATTATCGCAACGGTGCAGGACATATCCTCAAGCTTCAGATAGCGGTAAAGCTCCATGCTTTTTCCGGCCTTTATATGGTCAATAACGATTCCGTTCTGTATCGAATCAATGGTCATGCTTTATCTCTCCCCTCTGATCATTTTATTCCGAGCATCTTAAGTATAAGAGCCATTCGCATATATTTTCCGTTGCGTGCCTGCTTAAAGTAGCACGCGCGCGGATCGCTGTCTATTTCGGTGGATATTTCGTTTACACGGGGGAGGGGATGGAGCACCGAGAGGTCGGAGGATGCCAACTCCATCTTCTGCGGCGTGAGGATATAGCTGTCCTTCAGCCGTATATAGTCCGCCTCGTTAAAGAATCGCTCCTTCTGGACTCTTGTCATATACAGTATGTCAAGGTCGGGGAGAGCCGACTCGAGATCGTCGGTCTCGGTGAAGGGGATGCCGTTCTT
>CAZSUR010000072.1:0-6890 GCA_964610075.1 uncultured Lachnospiraceae bacterium | reverse complement strand
CCGCTCACAAGCTGGCAAAAAGGCTGACAGACGTAAGAAAGCAGGGCATCCTCCCCTTTCTTCGCCCAGACGGAAAAACGCAGGTAACGGTGGGATATGACGGCGACAAGCCCGTATCCATTGACACGATAGTCGTGTCCTCCCAGCACGATCCGGAGGCTACGCAGGAGCAGCTCCGCGAGGGAATAATCGAATCGGTGATCGAGCCCATCATCGGCGGTAGCCTTATAACCGAATCGACGAAAATATTTGTCAACCCCACCGGAAGATTCGTTGTCGGTGGCCCCAAGGGAGACAGCGGACTCACCGGACGCAAGATAATCGTTGACACCTACGGCGGATACTCGCGTCACGGAGGCGGAGCCTTCTCGGGCAAGGACCCGACAAAGGTTGACCGCTCTGCCGCGTACGCCGCAAGATACATCGCCAAAAACATAGTTGCGGCAAAGCTCGCCTCCAAGTGCGAGGTGCAGATAGCCTACGCTATCGGAGTTGCAAAGCCGGTATCGGTGCTTGTCGAGACCTTCGGCACGGCGAAATACGACGAGGAGCGCATCTCCGCCGCAGTATCCGAGCTTGTTGATCTGCGCCCTGCCGCAATAATCAACCGCTTCGACCTCCGCCGTCCGATATACAAGCAGCTCGCCGCATACGGTCACATGGGACGTGAGGATCTGAACGTACCGTGGGAGAAGCTTGATCTCGCGGCACAGCTTGCGGACATCGTAAAATAAGCTTTTTAGCATTATAAAAACGTCTGAAAGGAGCAGTTATGGAATTCCCGAAGGAAATTTCCCGTGATCTTATCGAAATATCCGGTCAGGTTGAACATATCGTTTACCAAAACGAAGCGAACGGCTACTGCGTTTGCGATCTGCTCACAGACACCGACGAGGAGATAACGATCGTCGGCATCATGCCGTTCCTCTCAAACGGCGAGACGATCCGCGGAATGGGAAAATGGGAGCTTCATTCGAGCTTTGGCAGACAGTTCAAGGTGGAATATTACGAAAAGGAGCTCCCTGCCGGAGCCGGAGCGATACTCAAATATCTCTCCTCGCGCACGGTAAAGGGGATAGGCCCCGCGTCCGCCGCAAAGATCGTCGAGGCATTCGGAGACGACACCTTTAACGTCATAGAAAACCATCCCGATTGGCTGGCGGACATCCCCGGAATATCGCTGAAAAAGGCGCAAAGCATCAGCGAAAACTTCAGGCGTCAGTTCGGCATACGCAACGTAATGATGTTCTGCCGCGATTTCTTCGGGCCGTCAACAGCCGTGAAGATATACAAAAAATGGGGCGGCGCATCAATAGATATAATAAAGCAGAATCCGTATATCCTCTGCGAGGAGATACACGGTATAGGCTTTGCAAGCGCCGACAACATCGCAAAATCGCTTGGCACGGCGCCGAATTCGCCCGATCGAATACGCGCGGCGCTGCATTATATCCTCACCTTCAACGCACAGCAGAATGGGCACACCTTTCTGCCCTACGATAAGCTGTGTGAAGCCACACGCGAGCTTATCGAGGTTACCGAAAACGAGGTCGAGGATGCGATATTCGACCTTGTATCCGACGGAAAGCTAAAGGAGGTAAAATACAACGGCAGAAACTGTATCTACCTCAAAAGCTATTACGAGGCGGAGAAATACACCGCATCAAAGCTCGATCTCCTTGACAAGCTGTGCGACAGCATCAATACCGGCGATATAGATAAGTTTATCCGCCAGGTGGAGGCGGAGTGCGGCATAGAATATGCCAAAAAGCAGCGCCTTGCCATACGCGACGCCATAAATCACGGAGTTATGGTGCTCACCGGAGGCCCGGGAACCGGAAAAACCACCGTTATACGCGCCGTAATGACCGTTTTTGATCGAATCGGACTCAGAATAGCGCTTGCCGCTCCGACCGGCCGCGCCGCAAAGCGGATGTCGCAGGCTACCGGAAGGCAGGCAAAGACAATACATCGCCTACTTGAGATGAGCTACAACGAAAACTCGCTCCCGCAGTTCAACAAAAACGAAAACGAGCTGCTTGAGGAGGACGTTATCATCATAGACGAGGCGTCGATGGTGGATATACTGCTTATATCTGCACTCCTGCGAGCGGTAAAGCCGGGCGCGCACCTCATACTTATAGGAGACTCGGATCAGCTCCCCTCTGTCGGAGCCGGAAACGTTCTCAACGATATAATATCAAGCGAAAGATTCGCTACCGTAAAGCTCACCGAGATATTCCGTCAGGCGAAGGAAAGCCTTATCGTAACGAACGCACACGCCATAAACCACGGCGAATATCCCGATCTCAACGTAAAGGATAAGGATTTCTTCTTCATGCCGCGCGAAAGCGACGAGGCGATATCCTATACCGTGGCGGAGCTGTGCTCAAAGCGCCTGCCGAAAACCTACGGCGAGCAGATACGCAAGAACATACAGATAATAACTCCCTCCCACAAAGGTGCCGCCGGCACCGATTACCTTAACAATACGCTCCAGGCGACCTTAAATCCACCGAGCGAGCGCAAGCGCGAGAAGAAATACCGCGACCGCGTGCTGCGCGAGGGCGACAAGGTCATGCAGATACGCAACAACTACGATATAACGTGGGAGCGCGACGACGAGACGGGTATGGGAGTTTTCAACGGAGATATCGGTACCATCGAAGCAATCAGCCACGTAAACGAGGCTGTGACCGTAAACTTTGACGGAAAGCGCGCGATATACGACTACACGATGCTCGACGAGCTCGAGCACGCGTACGCCATAACCGTGCACAAAAGCCAGGGAAGCGAATATCCGGTGGTCATACTGCCTATGTCCGGATACTCTCCGCGCCTGCTGACACGAAATCTGCTGTACACAGCCGTCACACGCGCCACCAACATGGTAATCGTGGTCGGGCGGCAAAAGGTGCTTGAGGCTATGGTAGATAACGCGAGAGAGGTCAAGCGCTACACCGGGCTTGAATTCGTGCTGTCGCAGCTTGACAAAACGACCTAAAAACACACTATCAAAGGTGGAGTGCCGCATATGAAAGCACTTGATACGCTTCTTGATTTCATATTTCCGCCGAGATGCGCCGGTTGCGGAGAGATAATCGCATCGGCTTCGGCGCCGCTCTGCCCATACTGCCGCACGAAGTGGGAGAGCGAAAAGCGAGCGGCTTGCAACCGTTGTCGGCTGCCTCACACACGCTGTCGCTGCGCGCTCAAGGCAGATTCGGGCGGAGTGATCGAGAGCTCGGTACATCTTGCCGGATACGATGCGCGCAAGCCATCGGTAGCCAAAAGCATTATCCTTGCGGCAAAGTCGTCAAGAGACTCGCGTCTTTTCGATTTTCTGGCGCGCGAGCTTGCACCGCTCGTATCAGACGTGATATCCTATCCCGACGACACGATAGTAACCTACGTTCCGCGCTCACCCGAAAATTACAGAAAATACGGGATCGATCAAGCAGAAAAACTGGCAAAAGCTACGGCGCAGATCATGGAGCTGCCGTTTGAGAGAACTCTCATCCACAATAAGAGCTCGCATATACAGAAGGAGCTTGGTGCAAAGGATAGACTTGAAAATTCGCTTAAAGCCTACTCCGCGACGTCGGATACGTTATTAAAAGGAAAAGATATTATACTTATAGATGATGTGATAACCACCGGCTCATCGTTATATGCCTGCGCCTGCCTCCTTATCGGATGCGGAGCAAAACGCATATACGCCGTATCGGTCGGACGAACCTTATAAAAAAATGGAGGTTATATCCGTATGCAAAAATGTATAGGAATTGATTTCGGATCAAGCAAGATCCGCGCGTTCTCGTCGATCGCCAACATATACTTCGAGGAGCCTGCCGTCACCGCGGTCGAGAAATGCTCGAAAAAGCTGCTCTGCTTCGGTGAGGATGCGATACAGCTCAACTCGCGCATTCCGGGAAGCGTCGAGCTCCGTTGGCTTATGAAGGAGTCGCCTATTCCTCAAACCAACTATATGATAGCTTTGATGAAGCATATTTTGGAGAATATATACGGCAAGCATCGCGCAAAGCCCAACATCGCGGTAACACGCTCCGGCGTGTGCGGCGAAAAGGAGGAGTCGATGTTCGCGGATGCGGCGGAGGCCGCAGGAGTGCACGATATCTACATCGTGGATTCGCTCATTGCCGCGGCTTACAGCTCGGGTGCTCGCACAAAGGCATCGGCTATCACCGTAAACATGGGAGCTGTACGCACCGAGATCGGTCTGTTCAACCGTGGGAAGCTCCATCGCGAGTTTGTATCGAGCATCGCAGGCGATGCGTACGATAACGCTCTCTCCGACTATCTTTACAAAAATCAGGGTATTGTCGTGAGCCTGCAGGAGGCTGAAAAGATAAAGATAGAGCGCGGAACGCTTATCCCGACGTCTGACGCAAAGCCGTTCGAGATAATCGGAATCGACAAAAACTCGGGCTTGCCCGTATCGAGAAAGCTCTACCCCTCCGAGTTCCCCGCGATATTCGAGGCTGTCACCAACAAGCTTACAGACTCGATAATCAAGATGATAAACAGCGCTCCCTCCGAGCCGGATAAGCTCATTCTCACCGGCGGAATGGCAAATCTGCCTGGACTCAGCGAGGTTATAGGCGAGGCGATAGCCATCCCCGTCGCCGTATCGGATACTCCGTCCGACGCGGTCATCCTCGGCATGGAGATAATGAACGAAAACGATATGCTGATGTAAGCTCGCGCGCAAGCGCAGCACAGCGGCAAGGATGCGCCTCAAATGCACAAAAGGTTGCACGTCACGGCGATTTCGAAGCATGAATAAAAGTGCGTCGCTACCGTACAAGAGTTGTACGGCAATGCACACCGCCAACGCACAAGCAACCACCAAATCCACATAAGTGCGGCGCAAAGCTACATACGCATCCACGCATAAAAACAGCGCACGGTCACATTCCAGCGAATATGATCGTGCGCTTATTTGTTTTAATATCAGCCTATCCGATCCTTCACGAATCCGACGGCGGAGAATATGATAAATGCGAAAAGATTTACTACTACCACGCTCGCTCCGGTAGGAGTCGAATAGATATACGATGCCATAACTCCGAAGAAGAAAGCAACTGCCGACAGAATCGACGAGCAGATGACCACCCCTCTGAAGCTCTTGCACACACGCATGGAGGTAAGGCAGGGGAATATGAGCAGCGCTGATATCAAAAGCGTACCCATCATTCTCATTCCCAAGACCACCGTCACTGCGGTAAACGCAGCCATCGCCATGTTGTAAAGCCAAGCCTTGACTCCGGTAGCTGAGGCAAATGCCTCGTCAAAGGTGACCGAAAAGATCCTGTTATACATAAATACGTACAGTATCAGCACGACGGACGACAGCACGATGCTGAGAACAACGTCAAGGCTGTCAAGTGCAAGTATGCTTCCGTACATGTAGCTGTTTATATCTCCGTTTACACCGGAGGAAAGATAAACCGCAACTATACCTATCGCCAAAGCCGAGGTTGAGAATAAGGCTATCGCGGCATCGCTGTTTATCTTACTGTTTGCGCGCATACGGAGCAGTATAAACGCGGCGATTATGACTATCGGTATCGCAAACTCAAGCGGAGCCGCATTCAAAGCGGCGGCTATCGCCATAGCTCCGAAGCACACGTGCGACAAACCATCACCGAGCATCTAGTAGCGCTTAAGTACGAGACTTATTCCCAAAAGCGCAGAACAGAGAGAAACGAGCACGCCGACGATAAGCGCTCTCTGCAGAAAGGCGTTCCCTGCTATTGCATCAATAAAAGTCAGCATGATCATGCCCTCCCAGAAAGCTGTGTCCGATATCACTTGCAAGATAATCCTGCTTTGTACCGAAGAAGCGCTGCCCTCCGTCAAGATGCAGTACCTTTGTAGCGTATTCGGAGATACACCTCGTATCGTGGGTTACCATGACGATGGTAAGCCCCTCCTCCGACAGCTTTGCAAGCATGGAGTAGAGCTCGTCGGTAACGATAGGGTCAAGTCCTGCCGACGGCTCGTCGAGCAGGAGAAGCGTCTCGGTCGCGCAAAGCGCACGCGCCAGGAGCACGCGCTGCTTTTGACCTCCCGAGAGGTCCTTGTACGAGCGCCCCGCTATATCCGATATTCCCATTCTCGACATATTCAGCTCCGCGCGGCGGCGCAGCTTCGCTCCGAAAAACGGAGCCATTCCCATGCGATTGACACATCCGGACAGCACTATCTCGCGCACCAGCGCCGGGAAATTCTTCTGCACCGGGCTCTGCTGCGGCATATAGCCTATCTGCCTGCGGCTCAAGCCCTCACCGAATATTATCTCGCCCGAGCTCGGCTCCTTCAGCCCCAATATTCCCTTTACAAGGGTGCTTTTACCCGAGCCGTTTTCGCCCAATATACAAAGATAATCTCCGCGCTCGACCGAGAAGTTCATCCCCTCGATCACGCGCTTGCTCTCATATGAAAATGCGAGCTCCTTACATTCTATCAACGCCATATATTCTTTCCGCCGTATCGTTTAAAATTACTATCATTTGTTGTATATTGTAAACCAAATATCCGATTTTGTCAATAATTCGAGCCGCCGACCCGCGTTTATCGCCGGGACGACGGCTCTTTTAGGCTCGCGTATTTCGGCACTTCATTCAGCCGTTGATATCGTTCATTGCTCCTATAAAAATCGGCACGTTGTTCTCGCGATCGACTATCATATAGATGAACGGGCGGTTGAGATATACCCGGTTTTCTTCGGCATGATCAAGCGCAAGCTTTCCTGCCTCGACCGCAGTCGCAGCTCCGGCACGAGTTCCCTTTTCGCCTACCGATATAAAGGTCTTGTGCAAAACTCGGCTCACGTAGATATTAGTCCCCGCGTATCCGATGCCACT